>CAZKMC010000082.1:5517-10519 GCA_964553485.1 uncultured Comamonadaceae bacterium | reverse complement strand
CATAATATCGAATCCCATCCGCAATCAACTCACAATTTCTCTTGTGGTTTCTTTTAGATGACTCCAATTCTAATTCTGGTCCTTTCAACATTTGTAATTGTTCATACCAGTCCAAACCAAGTTCAATTCCATTCGCCTTCAATAATACGTCATTGCGCCACAAACCAGCTTTCATTGCTGGAGAACCTGGCCAAACTTCCCATACCACAGGAACATTATTGGGCATTTTGATTTGTACACCCATGTGCGTTTCCCACCATTCACTCTCTTCTCTGTGCCATTCAATTCCCAACCAAGCAAAGGCTTTTTTGAGATAGGGAGTATAATCCTCGCATCCGTGTATCAAATCTTTCCGGATGTCTTCGAAACTCACTCCGCTAACTTGTTCCAAAGCATCCAGATAATCCTGTTCGGCATAGCCAATTTGCTTTTGACCGAAGTTCATGTAGAGCTGCTTCATGATTTCATCGAGCGAAGCTCTACCTTCTGTAGCTTCCAATATGCGCACATCACAGATGAACGCAATCAAACATCCTTCTACATAAATACTCACTTTGCGGTGGGGAATACCTCGTACATATCCGTCGAGCCAAGTGTCAAAACTGCTATCAGCCACGCTCAAATTGAACCTTCCGGGGTTATCATAATGACGTTGTATTTGTCTGCCAAGTTCCACTAAGTACTCGATCTTGGAAAACACTCCAGAGCGAACCAAAAACTGATCTCCGAAATAGGTGGTCACACCTTCTGTCACATAACCCAGCTTACTGTAGTTTTCTTTGCTGAAATCATAGGGCATCATTTCTTTTGGCCGAATATTCTTGACGTTCCATGTGTGATAGAGCTCATGGCTGCTGATGCCTAGCAGCTCACGATAGCCCTCGCCATGACTATAATCTAATCCTGGCCCCATAGCTATGACTGTGCTTGCGCTATGTTCAACACCGTGTCTGACAACCTCTTCAGGCATTTCGAAAAGAAACTGATACTCCTTACAAGGGATGCTTCCAAAAGCCTTCACTTGTGCCTCTGTAAATGCTTTGAAATGGCTAGATATTTTAGCCTTGTCTAGGTTTTGAGGGCCTAATATCCAGATAGAATAGACCACATCCTCTACTTCATACTTCCAGCAAATCAGCTCCGCTGATGCAATGAATGGACTGTCCATTATGGCTTGTACATCAGGAGCAACCATCACATTTTTTTCCAGTTGTTCCATTTGAGTAGCCAACTGGTATGAATCCGGCACATTCAATTTAACTGAGTACGGTAAGTCTTGATTATCAGGGATATAAAGGAAACAATTTACTGGGTTGACATACATTTGACGGGTGCTGACAAAGGTAGATCCGGCATTCAATTCTGCTGCATAATAGGCGTACTTGACAACCACGTGGCTTTCTCCCTTGCAAGCTACTGTCCATTTGTCCTTTGTAATCTTTTCGAATGCCAAGGGCTTCCCCGCCTCATTGCTTGCACTCCAGCTCTTGATGTTTTTTGCGAAATCACCCAATTCATATCTCCCAGGACGCCAGGAGGGCAGCTGCAGTTCAAGGTGTTCAAGATTGTTACAAGGAAATTTTGCTTCTAATTCAAGTAAGTGAGAATATGGCTTAGGGCAAGAAAGGGTATAATGGATCATTATTCTTTGAAAAGTAGGGGTGTGAGCACTTTGCCAGTGGATGTATTTGGATGAGAAATATGTAGGAGATTGCTAATTGTAGGCGCAATATCTCGGATACAAGTTTTGTCATTGACCTGTTTACCTTCCGGAATCCCAGGCCCATAAAAAACCAATGGTACCAGTTGATCATAGGCAAATACACTTCCATGGGAGGTTCCGGTTGGCCCGTATCTTAGCCATGCAGGTTGCGTGATCACGATGACATCTCCACTTCTTTTACCCATAAAACCACGTTGTACAGAAGCCAAAGGTCCTTCAGTAAATTCACTTTCAGATAGAATTTGAGCGGTGGTAGTCATATAGACTCCTTCATGTTGGAGTGCCCTTTGGGCGATGAGATTTTGCACCTCTACCAAATTGACTTCCTTGCTTGCCAGTAGCTTGCGGTTCAGAAAGAACTGATCATTGCTGTAATTAAGGATGTAAGCACCTGTTCCATATTTTTTGTTCAACATCAAGGTGATGTCTTCAACCATTGGATCAGGATTCCAGTAACCAGACTGCATCTTGTTTTTCATTAAGTAGTGTGGTACTTGCACGGCTCCATGATCTGCGGTTAGAAAAACGATGTAATTGTCCTTACCTACTTTTTCATCTAGTGCTTCGAGTAGCCTTGCAATTGCTAAATCTAGTCTCATGTAAGTGTCCTGAGACTCACGACTTTGCGGTCCAAATTGATGACCCACATAATCCGTAGTTGAAAAGCTAATTGCCAGGAGATCGCAATATTCATCGGCCCCCAGGGCCTCTCCTTCCAAAGCAGCCAAAGCGAAATCCACAGTTAAATCATTTCCAGCCGGAGTTGCTTTGAGCAGGTCATAACCGCCATTGTTTGATTCGAGCTCTCTAAGGTCATATGGGAAAACCGGACGAATTTGGCCAATAAAAGGTGTTTCGTAAGGATTGTTGTCCGCAATACTTGCACCATAGGCGCTTTCTGCTTTCAGCAAGTCCCAAGGTTGATCCATGTATGCTTGAGCTTTACCGCTTGAATTAAAAAGCTGCACCCATTCTGGCAATTCAGACATGTAATACGTACTAGAAATCCAAAGGCCTGCAGCTTGTCCATGGAACCAATAAGCTCCGTTGGCGCTGTGCCCTGCGGGAAGAATAGCTCCACGATCTTTCAAACTAATCCCAATACTCTTTGATTTGTAATGATTGCTTAACCGAAGCTCATCTCCAAGGGTGCTACTCAACATGTTGCGTGGAGACATCATTCCGGCAGGGTCAGAAGACCCGACCCCAGCAACAGTGGTATCAGACACGCAGTAGATTACTTTTTTCAAATTCTTGTCGTACCAATCATTGCTAATAACCCCATGGTAAGCAGGTGTGGTGCCCGTATAAATTGATGCGTGTCCCGGACCAGTGTAAGTGGGGGTATAGGTAAAGTGGTTGTTTCTGAACCAAGTGCCCTCATTAATAAGTCTTTTGAATCCATCTTCGCCAAACCCATCCCAATACTTATCAATGTAATCGGCTCGCATTTGATCCACAGTTATGCCAATGACCAGCTTGACGTTTTGAACAAGAGAATCACTTGATGCAACAGATGTAAGTTCATTGTCGATGACAACTACAGACGTAGCAGTTTGACATGAAAAAAGGAAGAAAATAGCAATGAAAAAAGATGCGTAGCGCATGAATGGTAATTTTGATCAAAGGTAAGGGTTGAAAAGAAAGTCAGCGACATTTCCGGCTATTATTTCAGGGTGATGCAGCCAACTGACGGTAGCTATGTGCTGGCTTTCATTAGTGCTAAAAGTACAGTTATACAAAGCAGCAGGCTAACGAGGATATTTGCAGCCGCCCATATCCATTGACCAGACTGGATGAGCCGAATCGTTTCCAAACTAAAAGTAGAGAATGTGCTGAAAGCTCCACAGAAACCAATTGCAAGAAAAGCTACCAACCAATGGTTCGTCCCTAATTTGGGAGCCAGAAAAAAGACAGTGACCCCGAGAATGGCACTCGCTATGAAATTACTTGAGAGTGTTCCCAAGGGTAAGTTCTTGGAATAATTGATCAACCAGGAACTGAGGCCGTATCTGCACAAGCTTCCAAGTCCACCACCCACAAAAATTGCGATGATTAGCTTCATGACGGTATTAATTTTCTTGAAGAAGCATTCATAAGCCACCAGGCTAGACCTCCAGATGCTATTCCTATAATGGCTCCACCCACTATGTCAGCAGGATAGTGAACCCCCAAATATATGCGGCTATATGCAATGATGGCTGCCCAGAGAAAGAAGAGTCCATGTTTTTTTTGTTTTCCAAATAGAAGAAAGAAGTAGGTGGCAATGCCAAAAAAATTTGCGGCATGTGAAGAAACAAATCCAAATTGGCCGCCTCTGTATGGGTTTCCTCTGAAGTCATTTACCACATGGACTTTATCTTTAATCTCTAGGTTTTTAGTTGGACGATAGCGCTGTATTTGATTTTTGAATACCCGCACGGAAATCAAATCTGTACAAGCCAGACTAATACCTAACCCGAGAAATACGAGTATAATATTTTTCCAGTTTTTAAAATTCTTAAAAATGAGGAAGAAGAAGTAAGCATACACCGGAACCCAAGTCCATGGCCAGCTAATCAGATACATTGGCATGTCCATCCAATCCGCATGTAGGCCATTGAGGAATTCGAACAGCCTAATGTCAAAGGCTTCCAGTATGTCTAGCATGGGTTAATCGGAGTAAATCGTATTGATGACTTCTGCGTATTTTTCCATAATAGGTTTTCTGCGAAGTTTTAAGGTGGGCGTTAATTCACCACCTTCAATTGAAAATTGTTTTGGCAAGAACCGAACTTTCTTGATCTGCTCCCAATGGCCGAATTTTGAATTGATGTCATCTATGTCTTGCTGTATTCTGTCAGTGAGCTTTTTGTTCCCTATCATTTCTTCATCCGTGGTATAAGGAATCTTATGTCTTTTACACCATTCTCGAACCACATCGAAAGCAGGTGCGATCAGGGCGGATGGGTGTTTTTGACCTTCGCCAATCACCATGATTTGTTCAATAAAAATAGAGGCTTTCATTGCATTTTCAATTACTTGAGGAGCTACATATTTTCCTCCACTTGTTTTGAAAATTTCTTTCTTACGGTCTGTGATTTTTAAGAACCCATCTTCTATTTCACCAATGTCGCCAGTATGAAACCAGCCGTCTTTTAGCACTTCAGCGGTTTTCTCCGGATCCTTGTAATAACCAATCATTACGTTTGGACCTTTACAAAGAATCTCTCCATCTGGCGCAATTTTCACTTCAACATGCTCGATCATTTTTCCTACCGTTCCAATCCGAAGCATACC
>CAZKMC010000082.1:1725-5507 GCA_964553485.1 uncultured Comamonadaceae bacterium | reverse complement strand
ATACCTGGTAGATTTGTTGTATTTACAGTGATAACGGGGCTAGTTTCTGTAAGTCCGTATCCTTCAAAAACAGGAATTCCGGCGCCGTTAAAAAATTGAGCTAATCTCGGCTGAAGCGCTGCGCTTCCTGATGCCACGGCTTGAATGTCTGTAAGTCCAAGTGCTGCTTTGACTTTGCTGAAAACCAATTTCCTCGCAATACCCAACTTAAATTCATAAAATGCTCCGTTTTGTCGGTCCGGGTGCCATTTCAAAGCAAGGTTTACCGACCAGTTGAAAAGCATTGTTTTGACCCCACCAGCTGCGCGTCCTTTAGCAACTATACCATCATAGAATTTTTCCAGAAGTCTTGGGACTGCAGTAAAAGTTTGGGGCTGTGCATAGTTCAAGTCCTCTTTGATAGTTTCAAGGCTTTGGGCAAAATAAATGGTAGCACCTGAGCGCATGTAGAGGTAATGTAGCATCCTTTCATATATGTGGCAAACCGGCAGAAAGCTCAAAACCCTGTATTCTCTGTCTATGACTTGAGGTAATCTTGGTTCACATCCCAGAACATTACTTACGATGTTGCTGTGGCTAAGCATTACACCTTTTGGTTTTCCAGTTGTTCCTGAGGTGTATATCAACGTGGCCAAGTCATCCGTTTTGACGGTAGCTCTTAATCGTTCAACTTCTTTTTGAGCAGCGTCATCCTCTGGTTCATGAAGTTCTTTCCAATTGGTTGCCCCATCTACATTTTCAAATGTGTAGACATTTTTCAACGTTGGAACGTTATCCCGGATGCTTTGGACTTTTTCAAACATTTCAGCATTTGAGACCACCGCATGAGAAACCTCGGCATGGTTGAAAATATATTCAAAATCGGCGGCTGACATTGTTGGGTAAACCGGCACATCAATGGCCGCAATCTGAAGAATGGCATGATCCATCACGTTCCATTCACATCGATTGTTGTGAGAAATCAATGCGATTTTTTGACCAGGTTGAACTCCTATTTTGAGTAGTCCTCTGGAAACGCTATTCATCGCAGTCACAAAATCTGCACTGCTGTAAGTGACCCACTCACCATCAATCATGGAAGTCATCATTCTATCCAGTGGCTTATCTCTAAGTTGGTTCAGGGGGAAATCAAATAATCTACGTGGTTCGCTCATCTTCATGTTTTGAGGTCAAAAGATACCAATTAAGTGGCATGTTGAGGTAGTCCTTATGGGCTTTATAGCTTATAGCCGCAATGCTTGCAAAACACAGCATCATCATCATGTCCGCGATGGCCGCACTCTTCACAACGTTGGGTGTTGATGGCAGTGGGCTTGTCTGATTTGCTCAATGCCTCAGAGGTAACAATACCAGTAGGCACAGCAATAATAGCATAACCGAGTATCATGATAATGGACGCCAATGATTGTCCAAGAGCTGTGCGTGGAGCAATGTCTCCATATCCAACAGTGGTTAATGTAACAATGGCCCAGTAGATAGATCTAGGAATACTTGTAAAACCAGAACTTTGATCTTCGATGATGTACATGACCGTACCCAGCATTATAACAAGCATCACAACTGCCAACATAAATATGATTAGCTTTTGTCTGCTAGCTATAATAGCATTTCGCAATACCACGGCTTCCTTGATAAAACCAATCAGCTTCAATACTCTGAATACTCGAAGCAATCGAAGGATGCGTACAATTTGAAAAGAGCTTCCAACGGTCATAAGTAGCATGAGGTAGGAAGGTAGAATCGAGATAATATCCACAACCCCGAAGAATGAAAACACATATTTCATCGGTTTTTGGACAGAGACCATTCTGGCCACGAATTCAATGGTAAAGAGAATGGTGAATACCCATTCGATGACCTTAAAAATGTGCCCGTATTTCTCGTTGTAACTGGCCACACTTTCCAGCATAACTACTATAACGCTCAGAAGAATAGCCCACATGAGTATCACGTCAAAAGCTTTGCCCATTGGGGTGTCAGCTTCGAAGATGATGTCATGGATTTCTTTTCTCCAATTGTCTCTAGCTACTGGTCTCGGCGTGTGAATCTTTGGCATTGTCTATAAAAGTGCGAAAAATTAGAAGTTCCAAGGGTATCTTATCCCACATTCTTTACAATGTTCATGGTTAAGTTGTTTCTGAACGAGATACTCACCATTAAGTACTTGCATCAAGCGGTAGGTTGTCTCTCACTCTCTTTTTCCTACAACTAAGAACAAAAATGAGAATGCTGGATAAAAATAATGCTATCATAACCAGCCAAAATACAATTTGATCATTGCTTCCGGCAACATGATAAATTGATTGCATGACATAGGACACCAATGAAAACCCCATGATAAAAAAACCAAGAGCTGTTGCGGAATATCGGGTTCCGCCCAATCTGGTTATTTGTGACAAGGCCAGTGGCGCAACCAGGGCTTCTATGAGCGAAATGAACACCAGCATGACCACCCATAATCCAAATCCATTTTGAGTGAAACCATCAAAGCCAGACGCAATTTTTAAGAGGACACCGATGCCCATTAAAGCAAACAAGGAGACCCCAATGATCAAATAGACCCTTCTGATTGGCACCAAATAAAACAATGCTGAAACCAGAACAGTGAAAGGAATCAGGGAAAGCGGGTTGATGTAATCAATCATCTGAGCGTCAATGGTGATCCCCAACAATTTTTTTTCAATCATTGTGCTCCAAAGGGGAGAGGCTACCTGGTAAATTTGCTCATAAGCCAGCCAAAACATAGCGATGGCTGCGCTTAGTCCCAGAACGTGCGAGATTCTCATGTTTGGCGCGACAGAAAAACGAGAGTCGGTTGATTTAAACAAGGGGGCAGGTAATTGAGCGCCAAATTGATTGTAGCATACAAGGAAGATGACCAAAGCCAGAAGCATGTTCATCGCGGCGAAGCCGCAACCCCACCCAAAACCATAACGCTCTCCTATGAGAACTACGGTAAGCGAGGCAAACAATGCCCCAACGTTGATTGCGAGATATGAAATTGAAAATGCGGCTTCTCTCTTGGAGTCTTCCTCAGAAAATAAGAACCCGGTTAGCGCCTGAATGTTAACACGCGTAAATGAGGTTCCGCCAATAATCAATAAGGCTCCCAGGCCGAATGAGACCATTCCGGGAATCGCTATCATGCCATATCCCAAAACACAAAGAATGGCGCCCGTGGTAAATCCAATTCTGTGCTTGAGGGCGAAATCACTTAAAACTCCTGCGGGTAAACAAAGTATTCCTGCTAGGGCCGTATAGAAGGAATAATAAAGGAAAAAGGTGGATTGATCAGTCTGAAATTTGGAGAGATCTTCCATGAAATACACCACGGCAATTCCTCTAACTCCATAATAACTCAAACGCTCCAAGCCCAAAATGAGCGAGAGCAAAATCACCTTTACACTACGTGGAAATTGTGGGAACATGCGAGTGAATTTGCGACGAAGATGCTGATTTCATCTCAAATTCATGGCCAACAAAATCAAAATTGACGCAATTTCTATTCGTACACGGTAGAGTTAGCTTCAGTTTTCTGGACAAAAACTTCTTCCAAGGGCTTTCTTAAAGATTTGGGGCCAAACTGTTCAGCTTCGAACAGGCGGAATAAAAAGGCTTCTCCGTTAGATATGTTGCCATTGAAAATGTCAGCATGTGTTTCCCACATACCTTCGAGCTCTTGTTGCATTTCGGAAGTAAGCCCTTCACCATTTCCTTTGGTTACGCGGGCAAGCAGAAATATTAAAGCACTCATAGGCTGGAAACAAACGCCAATTTCATTG
>CAZKMC010000082.1:0-1715 GCA_964553485.1 uncultured Comamonadaceae bacterium | reverse complement strand
CATTGGCTTTGATCCAAATGCGTTGAACGGCTCTTCCTGATTTGACAAATTCCAAAGGAGAATAATCCTTTGCTGTAAGTAAGCCAACAGCCGATGAGGCCTGAACAGTTTTACGGCCTAACTTCTCAAACGCTTTGCCGCCGTTCCATTGTTTCAATTGCTTGGCAACTGCCCATTTACGCGCCATTTTTAATCCTGCTACTTCAGAAAGTTTGAAATCTACAGATCTCAAATCCACACCCGTTCTTGTAGACTCTACTTCTTCTGGGGTCCAGCGGATTTCGTTCATGAATTCGCCATGACTTTGCTTATGCGTCAACAACATGCGCTCGGCCTTTCCTACTTGCTCACCTACAGTGTCCAATTTGTTTGGTTCGGTAACAAATGTCAACTCTACTCCGTCTGTCTTTTCAGCAAGTGATTTTAGAATCGCTAATTTTTCAGGAGCAATCGGAACACGCTGGGCTAATTTTCTATTGGTAGTTCTCGACAAACAATGTTCCATCAGTCCGTCAAACTCATGCGATTCAAGTCCCGGAACATTCGCGTCCGAGTAAAATTGCAAGATCGCGACGAGGTTTTCGTTGGAGGCGTCTGGAAACAAATTGACCTTAACATTCAATCCAAGGTTGTGGCATTTCAAAACCGCATTTTCTATGGTACATCCCATTCCAATGAGCGCACCTCTGTGGTTGTAATCCAAATATTGAATTGATTCATCTACCGCATGGTGAAGCACTAACTCATGTCCCCTTGCTTCCCATAACCACGGCTGAATATTTCCTCCAGATGGCGCTTGAATGGCGCACGAGACCATTTCCTCCATCTCCTTTTCCGTAGGAGTATAATGATTGTTCTCACTTGGCAAAGTCATTTGAGAACGCTTGCTTGAAACAGAAGATTTAACTGCTTCGGCGTATTCTTCAACTTCTGTGGTGTCTTCTTGATGTTTAGCCTCTTTGTTAGCAATCATTTCGTCCATGTCGATCCAGTAACGTCCTGAATCCGTGTAAGTTCCAAGGAAAATTCTTCTACACACATTGGTTGTTACTCCTCCGCCAAGGGTTGCCGCAGAGGCAAGCTGAGGCCATGTAGTTAGCGTAGTACCGATCTCCAGCATGGAGGCACGCATTTTTTCTGAAAGGGTGTCGATGCCCGTAAATGGCAATAGAAAAGGGATTTTTTCTTCGTTCGACTCCAAATTTTTGACCTGTGAGATGTCTAAGTGATCCAAGTAGCCATGTAAAATTGGCAGTTCTGGATCTAAGTCAAATCGTTCCACATCCAGGGTTCCACGATCGCTGCTTTCCATAACCACAGGAACATGAAATTCTTTCGCCTTTTGACGGCACAAAATCTTGATGTCAATTCCGTCGCACTCATCCACGCACACATCCAGCATTCCACCTTCTTTGAAAAAAGCATCGATGTTTTCTTCAGTGATGCCATCTATAAAGGCCGTCACCTTGAGGTAAGGATCTATTTCTTTGATTTCGCGGGCTACAGAAATCACTTTGGAAAGTCCTAAATTTTGAACGCCAGTGCGAATTCTATTGAGGTTGGTGAGTTCAAGTAGGTCAAAGTCTGCCAGTCTAATTTCACCAAACCCACGTTCCATAGCCATGGTTACTGAAACTGATTGACCCACAGAAAGCCCAATGACTCCAACTTTTTTGGTAGATAAAATCTGTGCTTCTTCGACTGTGATCTTGTTG
>CAZKMC010000081.1:10263-10537 GCA_964553485.1 uncultured Comamonadaceae bacterium | reverse complement strand
CCTTTGCACAATTAAAGCCGAGGGAATTCAGATTATAGCGTGGCGCCCAAAAGGCAGTGCCGCTATGACCCTGATTGAAGATTCGTTATCTGGATATCGAGAAAATGAAATTCGACAATTGGTTGAATCTTGCGGTGGAATTTGGCTTGACACTCCATTACCAACCGCTACTTATGACGGAAGTCATGTTCCAATTGCCGTAGCTCAAGAATTTTCACGCAACTTTGCATTCCAATTGAAATTCGATTAACACCTGAAGCTAACCAATAATCAG
>CAZKMC010000081.1:0-10253 GCA_964553485.1 uncultured Comamonadaceae bacterium | reverse complement strand
CCAATTGAAAGAAGTGCTAAAAAGCACCCACCCATAAAATAGAGACATACATGTACGTCATTTCAGAAATATTTCCTCAGCATGGAGGAAGCATTCAAGTAGCAGAGCAGATGATTCTGCAATCAAAACTAGCGGGCGCTAATGCCGTTAAAGTTCAATTGTATACTGCCACCCAATTTGGTGCAGAGCGTGGTTACCTTGAACTTAGCAAAGATGGCCTTCGTCATCTTAAGCAGTATGCCGAGCACCTGAATATCGATTTGTTTGCCACGCCTTTTACTTTTGACCGCTTGGATTGGTGCGTAGATCTTGACATGCCTTACATGAAGGTTGCTGCGAGGATGCACAAAGAAATGCCAGACTTGACCAAAGCAATCATGGAAGTTGGGAAGCCGACCTTCGTTTCAATTCCTTCTGACCAAAATCCTGATGAAGTTCCTCATCATGACCATGCAACTTACTTTTATTGCATCGTAAAGTATCCAACCCGTTTGGATGAATTTAGTATGCCTGACTTCAACAACTCGAGATTTACAGGACTGTCTGACCACACTTTAGGAAACGCAGCCGCATTATTTGCCTCTGCTCATGGCGCCAAATACCTGGAAAAGCACTTCACACTGAGAAAGAGTTTCCAATATGAAACCGAAAAGGCTCACTTAGGATCTATGGACATGGAAGATCTAAGAGAAATTAAGAACACCGCCTTCGAATTCGAAAGACTACGTAGCACCCTTGGTTTGGACAAATAATTGTATCCCCACCCATGAGTCAAATTGAACAAGTAAAAGACCAACCAGAAATCCTGGCATCAATGAACCAGGATATGCAGGCTGCGTCTGACCTATACAGACCAACTAATTATTGGGAATTCTACAGAAAGAGTTTCCAGCCTGAGTTGGACGAAAAAGGGTTACATGATTTCCGCAGAAGAAAAGGATCTATCCTTTATTCTTTTGGAGCCAATGACCTGATAGAACGCAAGTTGTTCGATGCACAAAAAGTGAGGTTGATTCACAATAAATTCACAACGAAAATTCCAGGATGGAAACACGTTGAGAATTTGAAAAGCGCTTTGGGTTCAGGGTTTATTTCCTTGTTTCCGGCATGGAAAAAGCGCATTTGGGAAAAGCCTTTCCACTACGCCAAAAAAGTTGGTGAACAACTAGGGGCTCCACCACTTGAGGATATCGATTTACCCACCATTGGAAATCCCGAAGAGCGCATTGACATCAACGGCAAGTCATATACTAGCAGCATGCTGTATTATTACATGCGCTATGCTTATGCTCAAAAATACATTGATCTCAATAAAGTTCAAACGGTCATAGAGCTTGGAAGTGGATCAGGAAAAAACATTGTTTACCTGAAAAAACTCCATCCACATCTTACCATTCTTCTATTTGACATCAGCCCACAACTTTATGTGTGTGAGCAGTTTCTGAAGTCTGTTTTTCCGGGACAAGTAGTTTCTTATTTGGACAATCAAAACCGAACGGACTTAAAAGACCTTGAAAAAGGAAAGATACATGTCTTGGGAAGTTGGCACATGCCACTACTTGAAGGTCAACAATTCGATGTTTTTTGGAATTGTGCAAGCTTCCAGGAAATGGAACCACATGTGGTCTTGAATTACTTAAGCTTTGTTCGTCCATGTGTGAAGCAAGTTTATCTAATGGCGAAAATGGATGGGAAGGAACAAGCAAGTGATGAAGGCAGTAAGGGTGTGTTGAATCCTGTGAAGTTTGAGCACTACCAGGAAGGACTGACAGGCTTTAACATGATCGACAAACATGTTTGTTATCTCCCTAGTGGCGAACGCATGTGGGAAGGCTATGAAGAATCAGTCTGGAAAAAGCCTGAATAAGCTAGCTTGGATGAGCAATTTCACACCGTTTACCGAACTCAATGAACAAATCCATGGGAGGCTAGAAATCCTGCTTCCCGCATTGGAAACTGATTCCTTCAATGGACTAAAACTTGTTCAACATGCCTTGAGTTATGTTTACTCGGGTCATTCCAACAAACTCTTTCCTAATAGACTGCATTGGCCCTTCCCTTTATTGAAGGCCTATTACACCTTCAGGGGCATCAGACACAAGATCCCAGCTAGGCCACATTTGAATGCTGTAGTATTTAAAGACAGTGGGAGAATGGCCCTTAACAAAAACGAAGAGCCCGTTTCCATCTACTTTAGTAACTTCCTCGGCCTACTGGCCAAAAAATCCTACAGCCATTTATTGGCAGAAGAAGCACCATTGGATGCCCCGGGACAAATTCACCTAAGGCAATTAAGCTCACTCAGGCAAAGGCCATTGGAGCCGGCAGAGATAAAAGTCTTGCGAGACATCATCAGACTGGTTGACCAATTGAGAAGGGCTGGAATGGCTACGTCTGAATTGCAGTATGTGAGTTCCGTATGCCATGTCTTCTTTGAAGACTTTCACTTCTATTATCAGCTGCTTTCAGGGCAAAAGGTTCAAAGATTGGTATTGACTTGTCACTATCATCAGGAAGGCTTGATTGCTGCAGCCAAGCTACTTGGAATTGAGGTTGTTGAAGCACAACATGGTTTGATTGCGACCAGTGACTTGTATTATGTATACCCCGACTTTGTAGAGAAAATATCTGCGGATTGCCTCTTTGCTGATAAAGTCTTGCTTTATGGAAACTATTGGCAAAAATTATTGCTGCAAGGTGCTGAATATCACAAAAATCAACTTCATGTTGTTGGCGATTATGTGTACAAGAAACAAGCAATTTCTGAACTGAAAGACATCCCAAAGGAAGATGCTATTTTCATAGGTTCGCAAAAGAATCTTGCCGACGAATACCTTGGTTATATCCGGCATCTTCACAAGACCTTGAGAACAAGTAACACTGCGTGGAAAATAATAGTGAAGACACATCCTCTGGAAAAAGAAGTAGCCAAATACCAGGAATTAGCTGCTTTGGAAGGAGTGGAAATACATGGTAATGAGGCTGATTTGAGTCGGCTACTTGCACGCGTGCGTATTCAGATAAGCGTTTACAGCACTACCTTTTTTGATGCCCTGGGATTGGGCGTGGTAAACATGAGTTTGCAGGGCTATACGCCCTTTGCTGATTATGCTGAAGAGATGGTGAGAGAGGGCATCGCGTTACCTTTGCAGTTTGACGACAACCCGGTAGAACAATTGAAAAAAAGAGAAAAGAGTGTCCTTACCCGTGACCAAGTTTATGCCCCTTTGAACAAACAATTGATTCAAGAGCTTCTTCAACCTTCCGAAAAAGCTGCCAGATGAAAATTGAAACCCTCATACAAGAGTTAAAAGAGATTCTCCGCTCTGAGGACACACCTGAATTGAGTGATGCTGAGTTGATCAAAGCTTGTCTGCTTCAAAATGTTAGCTACCGCCTTCCCGATAGCGCAAAAACCGACAGACTAATTGGACTCAGAACATTGATGAGGCTTTGGAAGCGGATTTCTCAGCCGCATACGGTATTGACTGAACCAAAAGGGAACGCACAGGTCTTACTTTTGAATGCTAATCAAAAAAAGGCTAGCTCAATTATGAGCTACATAGCGCATGAATCTGGTAATCTTCCGGGACATTGTATCGGCAAAGAAGAGCTACCAATAGTTGGACAAGATCTGGGAACTTCGGATAAGATCAGGTTGCTGCTTTTTGGGATTGAGTGTGCGCTCAAGTGCTTCTGGAAATCAGACCGTCAAAACAGGTCGCTATTTCCTCTTGCGGTTTTTGAATCCCAGCAGCTTTTGCAGTTTGTTGAAGGTCAAAAAATCAAACATATCTATGACTTCGGTCCTTATCTGATCGATGCAAATTGGTCTACCCATTTGTGTATGGAACAAGGGGTAAAAGTGACGCGTATTCCATCTTCAGGCCCATTGAAAACGCACAACCAATTCGCCCTTGGAAATGAAATGGTGCTAAGTACGCCTTATCAGTTTGAGGAAGTGGAGCTGTTTAAAAGTACTATTCGGGTAAATGATTTTCCGAAATGGATTCCAGAGCACGCCTTGAACTATCTGGATTTTTATCTGGCTGGCCCACCTGAGCCAGAACAAGGAACAATCGGTTACTATTCGCATGCGGGTTGGGTGAGGCAATCAGAAGGACATACTGATGACGCATTGCGCATTCCCGAAGCGGAAATCCAGTTATTAAAGGATTTGCGGAGTCTTTTGGAAAGAACTCCAGAATTGTCATTGACCATCTTCTTACATCCAAGAGAAAAGAAAACAGAACTCCAAGAGGCCATGGAAAGCCATTATTCCACCTACCTCCAAGGAGTGCAATATGCATTTGCAGATCCAAAAGTGCCATCTGCTCTTGCTTTTCACACCGTAGATGTGGGAGTTGCTGCGTTCAGCACCATCTTATACGAACGTTTATTCTGCGGCTACAAAACATGTATTGGGAATTACTTCATGAATGATTTTCCCATGAAGGGAAGTTCTTTAGAAAGGGTTTGCTTTTCAAGCGAGGAGAGGATGCAATCCCAACTAAATAAATTCGTCTCAATTTCACGAGCTGAATTCTTTCAAACAAACCAAATTGAAGGTTTTAGAATGGATGACTTTCCCTCTGTTCAGAAGAGCTTGGCATCAAAATGAAATAGCTACCTTAACCCCACAATGCGCTCAAGATAATTAGTCTCAATTGCCAAAATATTCATGAAACATATCTTGCTAGTATGTTATGATTTTCCACCTAACAAAGGAATTGGCGGCAGGCGATGGGCAAAACACGCAAAAGCGCTTGCACGGCTCGGACATGAAATTCATGTAATCAAATCAACTCCTGCAATAGGCTATACGAGCAACAATTGGATGACTGATTTGGACTTACCCAATATCCACATCCACTTAGTTGACCGCACTTACCCTACTGCTATTTCTCATCATGGAAATGGCTTGATTGCTTCTTTGAAATACCGCTACTTCAGCTGGAAATTGAAGCAAGCTGAACGAGGAACTATCTATGATGTAGCAGTTGGCTGGGAGAACAGCTTTTCAGCAAAAGCAGAGGAAATACTAGCTGAAAGCAATATCACACACCTTGTTGCTACGGGCGCCCCTTTCAATGTTCTGTATTTTGCTGCAAAGCTCAAAGCCAAACACCCCTATCTAAACTTTCTAGCTGATTACAGAGATCCTTGGTTGACCGCGAGAAATTACGGCATGGCCAATTTAACACCAGCTAGAATGCAAGCGGAAGTTTCGAAACAGCGTGTCGTTTTTGAGCGGGCTGACTTCATCACATGCACCAACTCCAGCATGATGGAAGAGATTACTTCCTCTGACCCAGACTTTGAGCCAAAAGGAAAGCTCAAAGTCATTCCGCATTGTTATGATTTGGACGACATTCCTTCTCACCTTGATGATTCAAATACAAGTGAGCCAGGAAAAATAAATTTGGTTTATGGTGGGGCTCTATATCTGGGTCTGGAGCCTTTTGTCACAGGATGGGTAAATGAGCTTCTCAAAATCAAAAATGACACCCCTGAGGAATACAAACGCTTAAAAATCAGCATTTTCACCCCGGACCTGCAATACGCTCATTTATTTGAACCGGTAAAAGATTGTGTTGAGCTAAGGCCCCCAATTGGGAAAGATTTGTTCAAAAAAATTGCCATAGCGGATGGAATCCTCATGCTTCTAGCAGCGCACAACAAAGACAATTTCACCACCAAATTTGCCGAGAGCCTTCCTTTCAAAAAACCCATCATCTTTGTGGGCGCTTCAGGTGCTGCAAGCGATTTTGTGGTAAAACATGACCTCGGGGTTATAGCCAAAGAATATGGATGGGCCAAGCTTATTTCCGACTTCCCAAAGTAT
Source organism: uncultured Comamonadaceae bacterium (assembly GCA_964553485.1). Classification (GTDB taxonomy): domain Bacteria; phylum Bacteroidota; class Bacteroidia; order Flavobacteriales_D; family Sanyastnellaceae; genus CAZKMC01. The sequence goes on along the minus strand of CAZKMC010000081.1, from coordinate 4,408 downwards.
ACCTCCTCACCAGAAAAAGAAGCGTTGCTTCAAACGCATTCTTTGAATGAAGTTGGCAAACTATTGAACGAATTGCTCGCATGAAAATCATCTATTTTTCTCCGCATCCCAACCTGCATCTTGAATTGGCTTCTGGTCCCGGAACTCACATGCGCGAAATTATCCGTGAATTTGAAGTTGAAGGACATGAAGTGATACCTGTGATAATGGGGGTAGCTCCAGACAAAGGAGGAGAAAATTTTCAGGCATCTACTTCCGGATACAAATCAACTATCAAAAAAATGATTCCGGGAATTGCCTGGCACACGCTGAAGGACATCAATTTAAGAAGGTTTGATGGCCATGCCAACAAGATGCTTTCTGAAGCCGTTGAAAAGTGCAATCCCGATTTGATTTACGAGCGGGGATATTTTTTGATGACATCCGGAGTAGACGTGGCAAACAAATATGGAATCAAGCATATTCTGGAGATGAATGCCCCATATCCGGAAGAAAAAATTGAAATGGAAGGTGCCAGCTTGTTGAATCAGGCAGCTTTGAAAGCCGAAAAAAAGCAGTTTGAAAAAACTGATTTAATCGTAGTGGTTTCCAGCGCCTTGAAAAGTTATGTGGGGAAAATATCAAAGGTAGCAGAAGGTAAAACCATTGTAGTTCCAAATGCCATTCGGCCAGATAAGTTCAAAGTGGCTGAAGAAGAAACCCGAAAAATAAAATCTGAGCTCGAACTTCCAGACCAAGGGGTTGTTTTTGGATTTGTTGGATCTATTTTTCCATATCATGGAGTAGCAGAGCTAATAGATGCATTTTGTGAAATTGCTTTGGCTGATTCGCATTTAGTGATTGTAGGAGATGGTGAAATTCTGACTGAACTTAAACAAAAAGCAAATGATTCAAAGCACGCGGGACAAATCCATTTTACAGGTAAAGTAGCACCAGAAAAGGTTCCGGATTATATCAGTGCAATGGATGTTTGCGTAATGGCAAAGTCCAATTGGTATGGTTCACCGGTAAAGATCTTTGAATATGGCGCTATGGACAAAGCCATCATTGCCCCAAGAAACATTCCGGTGCAAGATGCCATGACCCACGGAGTTGATGGATTGTTGGTTGATGGACAACCAGAATTAATCCAAGCCATGAAAGACCTGCAGGAAAACCAAAGTTTGCGCAAGGAGCTAGCTCACACCTTTTATCAAAAGGTTCTCGATCAATACACTTGGAAACAAGTAGCTAAGTCAACCCTGAGTTCATTGCAAAAAGATTTATCATAATTACGAGGCTATCAAGGTCATTCCCTACCATTTTGTTTCCTTTGTGGTCTAATTCATTTGAATGAAACTGGCGATATTGACTGATGGGGTTTTCCCGTTTGTGATTGGCGGAATGCAGAAGCACTCTTACTACCTCTGTAAGTTTCTTGTCCAGCTAGGCGTGGATGTTACTTTGGTGCATTGTGTAACAAGCGGCAAAACAGTTGATGAAGATGAAGTGCGAGAAAAGCTTGGGATAGGTGAAGCATCGAACTTCAGAAGTATTTGCCTCAAATTTCCTCCAGCAGCCTGGTATCCGGGACACTATCTCAAAGAGTCCTTCCTGTATTCAAGTCAAATTTATAGGGTCCTTAAAGACGAGTGGAATGACTTCGACTTCATCTATGCCAAAGGATTTTCAGCTTGGGCATTGATAGACAAGAAGAAGAAAGGAATGAAGTTCCCTCCTATTGGAGTCAAGTTTCATGGTTATGAAATGTTCCAGCCGACTCCCAGCCTTAAGATTAAGCTGCAGTACCAACTCTTAAGAGGCCCGGTAAAATTCAACAACCAACATGCTGATATTGTCTTTTCGTATGGCGGCAAAATCACAGGCTTGATCAAATCTTTGGGGATTCCCGACAAATCGATAGTGGAAATCCCAACGGGCATTGAAAAGGAATGGCTCAGAACTGAGGAGATAGCACAGCCACAATTACCTAGAAAGTTTTTGTTCTTGGGGCGGTATGAGCGAAGAAAAGGAATTGAAGAACTTAATAATGTGCTTCAAAAGCTTCCTTCAGATCTTGATTTTCATTTTGGATTTATAGGCCCAATTCCCGGAGGGAAGAAAATCAAAGATCCTCGTATTACTTACCACGGAAAGATCATGGATCAAAGCAAGCTCAAGGAATTGATGGATGAAGCGGACGTCTTGGTTACTCCAAGCCATTCAGAGGGAATGCCAAATGTGATCATGGAAGGGATGTCTCGTGGGCTAGCTGTCATAGCCACAAATGTGGGAGCGGTTCCCCTGCAAGTAGACCGCACAAACGGTTGGATTATTTCTCCCGCCAATGAAGACGAACTGCTCTTAGCTCTAGAGGAGGTTATTTCTTGCACCGATGAAACTCTCCTCGCGAAGCAAAAAAGAAGCGTTGAAAAGGTTGCGGAAAAGTTCACTTGGGAAATGGTAGCCCGTGACACCCTTGAAAAACTATACGATCTGACCCTTTAATTTGCGGGTTGAATGCGTACTTTTGCGCCCATAGATTTCCAAAAACAGAGATGAAAAAAACCGGAGTATACTTTCCCGGATTGAACGGTTTACGGTTTATGGCTGCATTTGCGGTGATTATCACCCACATTGAGCTGATTAAAAGTTACCTCCAATTGGCGCACCGGTGGGACGATATTTGGGAACAATTGCACCGCCCCTTTGAGACCCCATTCTCCGGAATAAAGGATGGAAATATTCACTGGGTATCTCCAATGGTGGCTGAAGCTGGTCCTTTAGGTGTCATTTTCTTTTTTGTTCTGAGTGGTTTTTTGATCACCTATTTACTCTTTGTAGAAAAAGAAAAAACGGGATCCATCGGAATTAGAAAATTCTACATGCGGAGGATCCTGCGGATTTGGCCCTTGTATTATCTGGTTTTCATCCTTGGGTTTTTCGTTTTCCCACACATCGATTTGTTCCTAGTTCCAAAACAAATCCCGGCACTCACGGAACATTTTTGGATCAATTTTTTCTGCTACGTCACCATTTTCCCCAACTTGGCCACTGCCATGTTTATTGATGAAGCTCTTGTAGTTTCAAACATAAGCCAGGCCTGGTCTATAGGGGTTGAAGAACAATTCTATCTCATTTGGCCGGTGATCTTAGGGTTTGCCAAAAAGCCTTTGAAAGCATTGATTGTGACAACGGGTATCATGGTGGGCATAAAAACAATTGTGCTTTTTATGCAACCCTCTTTTGGAGACTTAGATTGGTTTCTGACCTTGAAGAATTTCTTGGTAATGAGTAAAATTGAGTGCATGACCATTGGCGGACTCATGGCTTGGCTGCTCTTTCACAAGAAGGCAAAATGGCTGAGTTTCCTCTATTCCAGAAAGGTCCAATTAGGAGCTTTTATTATCATTCCATTTCTGTTGTACTTCACTCCTGTGATCATCCAGGATGGAATTCACTTGGTTTACGCATTGGCCTTTGCGATCATCATTTTGAACGTGAGCTCCAACAAATACACCTTGATTTCTCTGGAAAACCCTTTTCTGAATGGCTTGGGGAAAATCTCTTACGGAATCTACATGTACCATTTGCTGGTGATTGTGCTTGTCTTGAATAGCATGAAGCTTTTTATGGACGATGATGTTCACAAACTAACTTACGTGCAGGAAATAATGCTGTATTCGCTTTCAATTGGCCTCACCTTAGGTATTTCTTATCTTTCTTATCATTATTTTGAACGCTTATTCATTCAACGCAAACGTCGCTATACTCAGGTTGTAAGTGGTGATGAAGCGCGCACCTAATCCATGCAGAACAGATTTGTTACGATATCGATTTTCATTACCATATTTATCAGTAGCTACATTCTGTTTCGCTCGCCGTTTGAAGGATATATTACCTACCTAGTAATGGCCGTGTTGTTCCCTGTTTTCATTGTGAAATATGGAATTCCCTCCACCCCACTTTATATATTCATTCCCTTATTGATTGCCGGAATTGTTTCTATCGTTATTGGCGACAACGAAACGGGGCTTTTTGTGAAAATTTTTCTGGGGTTTTTCTCCTCTGTCATGTTCTACCGGTATGTCTTGCAGATGTACAAATTCAACGTCACGGAGCTCTTTGGGTATTATATGAAAGGGTGCATGGTGGTGTCGATCATTGGAATAATTCAGGTACTCTCCTTTCGCATTGGTTTTTCACCGGGGTATGATTATTCATGGTTATTGAACAAGTGGGGGATTACCTACGGAGGGTTCGGAATCCGAATGAATTCTGTGTTCTCAGAGCCTGCATACTTCGCAGCTGTAGTTGCTCCTGGATTCTTTTTAGCTATAAGAAATATTTCCAGTGGTAACTTTCAACTAATTACCAAGACCCAAAGTGTAATCATAGCAGGCGCCTATTTTCTTACATTTCCCAGTCT
>CAZKMC010000080.1:0-10550 GCA_964553485.1 uncultured Comamonadaceae bacterium | reverse complement strand
ACTGAAAGCATCTAAGTGCGAAACTGACCTCAAGATGAGACTTCATTGAGAGTCGTCATAGACGATGACGTTGATAGGCTGCAAGTGTAAAGACAGTGATGTCAAAGCTGAGCAGTACTAATTACTCGAAAGCTTATAAGTTTAAATTCTACCAATATGTCACCCATTGGGTGATTCATTCCAAGCATGAGCTTGGTTATGACCACCAATGATTTTAGGTGTTTATAGCAGCGAGGTCCACCTCTTCCCATTCCGAACAGAGAAGTTAAGCCCGCTTGCGCAGATGGTACTGGGAAACCGGGAGAGTATGTCGACGCCGCTTTTAGAAAAGCCCCTCTTTTGAGGGGCTTTTTTTGTGCCTAGATTTTTCTATTCCATGGAACCACTATAGGAAATACGATATATCACTCCAGAAAAATCATCCGATACCAAAATAGAACCATCAGGCATCGTTTCAATGTCAACAGGTCGTCCACTTGTCTCGCCTCCTTTGAGCCAGCCCTCGGCAAATGGCGAATAACTAATCACAGAATCTCCAGACAAGGCAATATGAACCAATCTGTATCCAATTGGATCAGTTCGATTCCAACTTCCATGCTCTGCAATCAACATCGAGTTATTGTAAGAATTAGGAAATTGAGAGCCCGTATAAAATTCTACGCCTAAAGCCGCAACATGTGGCCCTAAAACTTGCGCGGGCGGAGTATAATCCTCACAGTTTTTCCCCTCACCAAATTTTGGATCCAAAATATTGCCCTGATGACAATATGGAAAGCCAAAATGACTGCCAAGTATTTTCAGATGGTTCAATTCATCGCCTGGAACTTCATCTCCTAGCATGTCTCGACCATTATCTGTAAACCACATTTCACCCGTTTCTGGATGCCAAGCAAACCCCACAGAATTTCGAACTCCTTTCGCTATTATTTCTGGAGTTCCTCCATCTACATCAATTCTAGTGATGCTTGAATAGACGGGATTGTCTCTTTCGCATACGTTGCAAGGCCCTCCAACCGGGACATACAGCAATCCATCTGGTCCAAAAGCTATATACTTCCAACCATGATGGCGGTCATCTGGATATCCATCATAAATTGTTGTTGGAGCTGGAGGATTATAGAGATTTTGGTGAATGTTTTCTATCACACTGATTCTGTTCACCTCCGCGATATACAAATTGCCATTTTTAAGCGCTACTCCGTTAGGCATATTTAAATTGCTCACAAGCGTGAGAACAGTATCTACTTTAAAATCCTGATTCTTGTCGATTAGGGCATAAACTTTTCCTTCTTCAAATGTTCCAACAAAGAGGACTCCCTCTGGACTTAAACAAATGCTACGAGCATCTGGAACATTTTGAGCAAAATAATCAATGTTGAAACCGGCTGGTAGTTCAATATGAGCCAACGGAGAATCAGACGGAACGGTCATTTGCTTTGGCTTTTCTACAGTAATACAACCTGTAACCAAGGAACAAATAATGAGATAAGAGATTTTTTTCATGGTACAGGTTACTAAAAAAATCGGATATATGCTTTTCTCTGCTAAAAGGGAGACTATTATCGCTTTATCAATCTTACCTTTGCACCATGCAAAATCTAGTTGCCATAATTGGCAGACCAAATGTTGGGAAATCAACATTATTCAATCGTTTGACTGAAACCCGAGAAGCTATTGTTGATCCAACAAGTGGGGTAACACGCGATCGTAAGTACGGTACTGCACATTGGTGTGGCCGAAATTTCAATGTCATTGATACAGGTGGATACATCACAAATTCTGACGACTCATTTGAAGCAGCAATAAGAGGCCAAGTAATGATCTCTATTGAAGAAGCTGACCTGATCATGTTTATGGTAGATGTACAAGTTGGAATCACCGATTTAGATCTAGAAATAGCGGCCATTCTTCGTAAAAGTGGAAAACAAGTTTTGGTAATTTCAAACAAGGTAGATACCGGTCAACATGAACATGGGAGTTCAGAATTTTACAGCCTAGGACTTAGTGATGAAGTGCATTCCATCAGCGCAAACAACGGTTACGGGACAGGCGAGCTTCTTGATAAATTGATTGAAGTACTACCTAAGGACATAGAACCGGATGATTCCGATGTTCCTAAATTTGCAGTTGTCGGCCGACCTAATGTGGGCAAGAGTACATTCATCAATACACTTCTTGGTGAGGAAAGAAATATAGTAACAGATATAGCCGGAACAACGAGAGATTCGGTTCACACCAAGTACAATGCTTTTGGTTTTGATCTGGAGATTATTGATACGGCCGGATTGAGAAAAAAGCAAAAAATGGATGACCAGTTGGAATTTTATGCCGCTGTCAGAACCATTAAAGCAATTGACCAAAGTGATGTGTGTTTACTTTTGATGGAAGCTCAAGAAGGGTTGAACAGACAGGATATGCAAATCTTGCATCAGATAATTGACGCATATCGTGGAGTGGTAATTTTGGTGAATAAGTGGGATCTAATTGAGAAAGACCAGGACACTCACAACAAGATGAAGACTCAGATAATTGAGCGTATTGCACCATTTACAGACGTTCCTATTCTGTTTACTTCAAACATTACCAAACAAAGAATTTTTCAGGCCTTAGAAACGGCAGTTGAGGTATATGAAAACCGAAGACGAAAAATTCCAACTTCTCAATTAAATGAGTTGATGCTTCCAATTATTGAAAACTATCCTCCTCCTGCGCTGAAAGGGAAATACGTTCGAATCAAATACATAACCCAGATACATTCACAAGTCCCAACTTTTGCATTCTTCTGCAATTTGCCTCAGTACATAAAAGAACCTTACAAGAGGTTTCTTGAGAATAAATTGAGAGAGCATTACAACTTCACCGGTACTCCAATCCGATTATTCTTCAGGAAAAAATAGGAGAGGCTTTAGAAAACAGCCTTTGCAATTTGGGCAGTACTTTCGGATTTACCCATGGTATAAAAGTGCAGTACTGGAGCTCCGAACTCAATGAGTTCTTTGCATTGGTTGATACACCATTCAACCCCTACTTCTCGGGCGTCTTCAGGAGATTTTGCCTTTTCCATAGCATCAACTAAACCATCTGGAATGTTGACATAAAAATTCTGTGGAAGCATCGTCAATTGGTTTTTACTTGCCAATGGCTTAAGACCTGGTATGATTGGAACTTCAATTCCTATTTTTCGACACTTAGCCACAAAGTCAAAGTAGACCTGATTGTCAAAAAACATTTGAGTAACGATGTATTCTGCTCCTTGATCTACCTTTTTCTTTAACCACTTCAAATCCGAATTCAGATTAGGTGCTTCGTAATGCTTTTCAGGATAGCCAGCAACTCCAGGACAAAAATTGGTCTGCATCTTATTCCTTAGGTCAGGATCTAGATAATGTCCCCGATTCATGTCAATTACCTGATTCAATAATTCGATTGCATAGCTATGGCCGTCTGGCTCAGGTTTGAATCTACCCTCAGAGCGAATTGGGTCACCGCGTAGTACCAGGACATTATCAATTCCAAGAAAATTGAGATCTATCAAAGCATTCTCAGTTTCTTCCTGGGAAAATCCGCCACAGATGATATGAGGCACAGTGTCTACTTGATACTTGTTCAATATAGCCGCGCAAATACCTACTGTACCTGGTCTTTTTCTTACGGTGCTTTTCTCCAAAAGACCTTTGCCTGCCTCTCTATACACATATTCTTCTCGGTGATAAGTGACATCCACAAAAGCTGGTTCGAATTCCATCAATTGATCCATGGTCTTGTATATCGAATGGATATTTTGACCCTTCAAAGGAGGAAGTATTTCTATTGAAAAGAGTGCTTTTTTGGCGCGTTCGATGTGCTCAATAACTTTCATGCTTTATTTCCTTACTGATAGTTCAAATTGCTACTTAGCCATCTTTCAATGACGGGTACTGATTCTTTTCTTCTTTCTGCGTAATCCTCGACTTGATCTCTACTTATTTTTCCCAATCCGAAATATTTGGAATCTGGATGGCCAAAATAATAGCCTGAAACGGCCGCTGTTGGATACATTGCGAGAGATTCTGTCAGTTCAATCCCAATCGTTTCCTTCACTTGAAGGAGCTCCCATATGGTGTTTTTTTCCAAGTGATCGGGGCATGCAGGGTATCCAGGTGCCGGACGAATACCTGGGTAATCTTCTGCAATTAGATCCTCGGTTTTAAGAGATTCATTTTCATTATAACCCCAATATTCCACACGCACTTTCAAATGCAAATATTCAGCAAATGCTTCTGCCAAACGGTCGGCAAGCGCTTTTGCCAATATGGAATTGTAGTCATCATGATCGGCCTCGAATTCTGCAATGATTTTTTCAAGACCAAACCCAGTTGATACAGCAAAACAACCAATGCAATCCTTGATGCCCGATTCTTGTGGTGCTATAAAATCTGCGAGGCTAATATTATGCGCGCTTGCATGCTTCTTTTGTTGCTGCCTTAAAAACTGAAATTTGAATTCGCTAGGTGTATTGATGAGGCTTACTTCTTCAGGCCCAGTTCTTTGGGCCTCGAATAGGCCAAATATTCCGTGAGCTTGAAGAGATTTTCCCCGGACAAATTTATTCAACAATTCCTTGGCGTCTTCAAACAACTTGGTAGCCGACTCGCCTACAATTTCGTCATTTAGGATCTGTGGGTATTTGCCGTGTAATTCCCAGGTTCTGAAGAAAGGAGTCCAATCAATAAAGGGAACCAAAGTTTCCAAATCCACATTTTCAAATACAGTAGTCCCAAGATGTTTTGGTAGTGCTGGGACCTTGGAAAGGTCTAGAGGACATTCGTTTTTTCTTGATGCTTCAATGCTCAAGAACGATTTTTTAGCCTGGTTTTTGGCGTAGTGTGCCCGTACCTTTTCGTATTCGTCGTTTATCTCTGTTTTGAAAGCGCCTTGACGCTCTGGGTTGATTAATTTTTCAACTACGGGCACGGCCTTGGAAGCATCCAATACGTGAATCACCCCATGGGCATATTCTGGTTGAACTTTAACTGCCGTATGCACACGTGAAGTTGTAGCGCCTCCAATGAGAAGTGGGATGTTTATATTTTGAAGCCGCATCTCTTTTGCAACGTGGATCATTTCATCCAAGGATGGGGTAATCAATCCACTTAACCCAATTACATCAACTTCAAGTTCTTTTGCTTTTTCAATTATGACTTGCGAGGGCACCATTACCCCTAGGTCAATAACTTCGTAATTGTTGCAGCCCAGTACTACTCCAACAATGTTTTTACCAATGTCATGTACGTCACCTTTCACCGTAGCCATAAGAATTCTTCCAGCTTTCGGTTTGGCTACATCTTTTTCATTTTCTATAAAAGGGGTTAAATAGGCAACCGCCTTTTTCATCACTCTAGCACTTTTGACCACTTGGGGCAGGAACATTTTACCCGATCCGAAGAGTTCGCCTACCACATTCATTCCATCCATAAGAGGACCTTCAATCACGTGAATTGGCCTGTCAAAGTTGTTTCGTGCCTCTTCGGTATCCTCATCAATAAAATCGGTAATACCTTTGACCAATGCGTGCTTGAGACGTTCATTTACTGGCGACTTACGCCATTCCAAGTCTTTGACTGTTGATTTAGCACTGGAGTGATGTTCATCGGCGTACGCCAACAACTTTTCTGTTGCATCCGAAGTGCGATTTAAAATCACGTCTTCAACAAGAATCAGAAGATCTTTCGGAATCTCATCATACACTTCCAGCATGGATGGATTCACAATTCCGAGGTCCATACCCGCCTTGATTCCGTGATACAAAAAGACGGAATGCATAGCCTCTCTTACCGCAGGATTTCCACGAAACGAAAAAGACACATTACTGACCCCACCACTCACATGGGCACCCTTTAGGTTAGTGCGAATCCATTTGGTAGCATTGAAAAAATCCAGAGCATTGTTACGATGCTCATCCATTCCAGTGGCCACAGGAAAAATATTTGGATCAAAAATGATGTCGCTCGCAGGAAACTTAACCTGATCGACCAGAATGTCATAAGCCCGTTTGCAAATTTCTTTTCTGCGTTCAAGACTGTCCGCCTGGCCTTTTTCATCAAAAGCCATTACGATAACTGCAGCCCCGTACATTTTCACATGCTTCGCCTGCCTGATAAATTCAGTTTCTCCTTCTTTGAGAGAGATTGAATTGACTACCGGTTTTCCTTGAACAACTTTAAGTCCCGCTTCGATGATCTCCCAGCGAGATGAGTCTATCATAATTGGGACACGGGCAATGTCTGGTTCAGATGCAATGAGGTTCAGAAACCTCACCATAGCCGCTTTCCCATCAATCATACCTTCGTCCATGTTGACGTCAATGATTTGGGCACCGCCTTCAACCTGTTCACGGGCAACCGCAAGTGCGTCATCAAAGTTGTCTTCCCTGATGAGACGAAGGAATTTTTTACTTCCTGTCACATTGGTGCGTTCTCCGATATTGATGAAATTGGATTCAGGGGTTACAATCAAAGGCTCCAATCCGGAAAGTTGCAAAGTGGCTTCGTGAGAATGATGACTCATATGGATACAGCTTTCTCTGTTCTAGGTTCGTATTGAGCAACTAATTCTGCAATGGCTTTAATATGGGCTGGGGTAGTTCCGCAACAACCGCCTATAATATCAATGAGCCCCCTATCTAAATACGCTTGAATATGGTTGCGCATTTGCTCAGGGCTTTCATCATATTCACCCATTTCATTTGGGAGTCCAGCATTTGGGTGGGCACTTACTTTGAAAGGGGCGAAGGTGGCCAAAGTATCTAAGTAGGGCATAAGTTGTTCAGCACCTAAAGCGCAATTGAGCCCAATGCTAAAAAGATTCATATGGGAAACAGAAACAAGAAAAGCCCTTGTAGTCTGCCCGCTCAATGTTCTGCCAGATGCATCGGTAATAGTTCCACTCACCATCACTGGGAGCTCTATGGACCGCGCGTCAAAAGCTTCTTGCACGGCAACCAGAGCTGCCTTGGCATTGAGGGTGTCGAATACAGTTTCTATCAAGAGCACATCAACTCCCCCATCTATTAGCCCATTGATTTGTTCGAAATAGGCTTCTTTCAATTCGTCAAAAGATGTTGCTCTAAAACCCGGATCATTGACATCTGGTGAGAGCGAAGCTGTCTTGTTGGTTGGGCCAATTGAGCCAGCAACAAAGCGAGGTTTGTTTGGTGTTTTTGCGGTCCATTTGTCAGCGCTGCGACGAGCAATTTTCGCAGATTCAAAATTCAACTCGTATGCGAGCTTTTCGAGTCCATAGTCTGCTTGAGCTATGCTTGTGCTTGAAAAGGTATTGGTCTCGGCTATATCTGCACCTGCTTCATAATAAGCGTCGTGGATTTCTTCGATTACATCAGGACGAGTCAGTGAGAGCAAATCATTATTTCCTTTGAGTGGTGAAGGATGGCCCTGAAGATTACTGTTCCTGAAGTCTTTTTCTTCAAGCCGGTATCTTTGGATCATTGTTCCCATGGCTCCATCAAGCACAAGAATTCTTTTTTTCCCAGCTTCGCGTATGGTCATATTGTTTGATGTAGAATTAAATGACCAGCAAGAAAAAAGGGAGTTTCACTCTTCTATCTTTCCCCATCTGGGGTAGGAATTAGCACCCGGCGGGCCCGGGTTGCTAAGACATCTAAGGGCCTATTCCCTCCGTCTTTCTTGATAAGTCGAGACAAATCTAAGACCTTTTTGAATGCGATGGGGAAAATGAAAGCAGTTTCTTTCAAAAAGTTTATGACCATTTGTGGAGTTTTAATTTTGATGTTTTTCCAACTATCCTAAAATCATACCTTTGCACCGTAATTTTTAAACGCCCAGAATAAGAGCTGCGCGCATAAAGTCTTGTTATTTAATTCTTTATGGTTTTTAATTCATCTTTTTATCATATACAATGGCTTATCTTTTTACCTCAGAAAGTGTATCAGAAGGGCACCCTGATAAAGTAGCAGATCAAATTTCGGATGCGTTGATCGATCATTTTTTGGCATTTGATTCTGACTCCAAAGTGGCGTGTGAAACATTGGTTACTACAGGTCAGGTTGTTCTGGCTGGAGAAGTAAAATCAAGTTGCTATTTGGACGTTCAAAAAATCACGAGAGATGTAATTCGAAGAATCGGATATACCAAAAGTGAATACATGTTTGAGGCCAATTCATGTGGCATTCTATCAGCCATTCACGAGCAATCTCCAGATATCAACCAGGGCGTTGAACGCAAAAAGAAAGAAGAGCAAGGAGCAGGAGATCAAGGAATCATGTTTGGATACGCAAACAAAGAAACGGACAACTACATGCCACTTTCTTTAGAGCTATCTCATCTTTTGTTGTCTGAATTAGCAGCAATCCGCAAGGAAGAAAAACAAATGACTTACCTCAGACCAGATTCAAAGTCGCAGGTAACTATTGAATATGATGACAATCATCAGCCAATTCGAATTGACACAATCGTTCTTAGCACACAGCATGATGAGTTTGTCATGCCAAAGAACAATTCAGTTGCTTCTGTTAAAAAAGCAGAGAAGGAAATGCTTGAAAAAATCAAACTGGACATCCAGAAGATTTTGATTCCACGAGTAAAAAAACTTCTTCCGTCACGAGTTCAGAAGATCTTTGGAAAGCAGATAATTCTTCATGTGAACCCAACAGGGAAATTCGTCATCGGAGGACCACATGGAGATACAGGATTGACGGGAAGAAAAATTATTGTAGATACCTACGGAGGCAAAGGGGCACACGGTGGTGGAGCTTTTTCAGGAAAAGATCCAAGCAAAGTTGACCGTTCTGCAGCCTATGCAGCAAGGCACATTGCTAAAAATCTAGTTGCTGCCGGAGTGTGCAATGAAATTCTTGTCCAGGTTGCCTACGCCATAGGTGTTGCAGAGCCGGTGGGTCTTTATGTGAATACATACGGCACTTCTCAAGTAGATAAAACAGATAATCAGATTTCAGATATCATTGATTCGATGTTCGACCTCAGACCTTATGCGATTGAAAAGCGGTTCAAATTGAGAACTCCAATTTATCAAGAGACCGCTGCTTACGGGCATATGGGTAGAAAGCCTCAGACCATTGAAAAAACTTTTTCAGATGGAAACGGCACTATCAAAAAGGTGAAAGTCAAGCTTTTCCCATGGGAAGAATTGGATTATGTAAATAAGTTGAAAAAGAAGTTTAAGATTTAGAAATGCGGTAGGGTATTTGTATCTGGTGATGTATTGAGGGTGCTTGGGTGCTCTTTTAGATAAGATACTCTTACATGTAATCAACTAAGACTACCAAATTTGCCGATTCCCTGTTCCACGTTGGTGCTATATGAGTACTGGAATTGAATCCGAGCTAATTCTAAGAAATTAGAACCTACAATATCAAATCAAAAGCCCGATGTATGTCGGGCTTTTGTATTCTATAACATTAAACACCTTTTCAGTTAGCAAAGGAATGTCGAAATTTGATAGAATGATGCCCAAGTTCCAAGTGCTTGTATGTATTTTAATCTGTTTGACTTGCATAGGAGCATGTCAGCTGACGTCATCAGACACGGCAGATGCTGAAGAAAATAGGCTCACTAAAACATCTCGGCTCTACTGCGAAAGCATGCAAGCTTTCGAAAGCGACCTTTACGGTGAGTACCTTCCGTTAATATCTTGGTCTTCCAGAGAAAATGCGTCTTCAGTCATTGAGGGTGATTGGACTTTTGTTGGTCCAGATGTATTGCCCACCGAAATTGAATCTACCGGAAAAGCGATACCATCCTATGCAAGAAATAGAGGAAATGGTACAGGAAGGATCAATTGGCTCCATCAAGATCCAACCAGACCAAATAGAATGTTTGCCTGCAGTCCCACCGGGGGTCTTTTCGTAAGTATTGATCATGGGGCTTCATGGCAGAATGGGGGCACAGATCAACTTTCAATTAGCGGAGTGTCCTCAATTGCCGTGCATCCTGAAGAAGAAAATACTTGGGTGATTTCAACCGGTGATGGCGATGACCAATTCATGTTTTCTGACGGAGTATGGCGTACTACAAATGGAGGGCAAACCTATACTCAGATCAACGGAGAAAAATATGGGAAGTCATTGAGGTTTACCCATCTGCTCTCGGGACAACTTTTCATATCAAAAGTCTTTGCTCATCCTTGTAATTTCAACCGTTTATTTATTGCCACCAATCAAGGCCTCTATGGAACAAATAATGCTTTGGACGCGCCAAAGTTGGTGAAATGGAAAAAGCTGTCGGACTCCTTTTTTTATGATGTGGTTTCGCATCCAGAGAATGAAGACCTAATGTTCGCCAGCGGTGAAAAATTTATCATTTCTGAAGACTGTGGAGACTCTTGGAAAGAATTGCCAAACCCACCTCTGGATGATCTCAATCGATTTCCTTTTATTCGTATGAACATTGAGTGCTCCTTCGAAGATTCGAATATCATTTGGGTGGCCGCTAGTACATCCAACAAGCCATCGCAAGCTATGGCGGGAGAAGCGGTCTTATACAAGTGGAAAATCAAAGAGCAATCGTGGGTGTTTG
>CAZKMC010000079.1:10473-10682 GCA_964553485.1 uncultured Comamonadaceae bacterium | reverse complement strand
ATTCCTGGTCTTATTTGGGGTCCTGACCTTGGTGTTCATGCTTTTTGCTTTGGTGCCAGACCCTGCAAGGGAATTGGCGGGACAAAATGAATCGGAAGAAGTGGTAGAAGCCATCCGCAAAAAGTACAACCTCGATTTGGGGTTATTTCCCAGGTATGCGTTATTCCTAAATAACGTATCTCCTGTAGCGCTTCATGATCTGCAACATG
>CAZKMC010000079.1:7840-10463 GCA_964553485.1 uncultured Comamonadaceae bacterium | reverse complement strand
CAGTAGAACCTTTTTAGATCCTGTTGTGAATCATAAAGCACTGTGGGTGAATCCACAAGGAAAATCACTTGTACTTAAAGTTCCGTTTTTAGGCCGGTCATTTTTATCGGGGAAAACGGTAGCCGGTATTATCCGAGAAGCCCTGCCAGGGACAATTGTCCTTGCAATCACGGCAATGACTTTTGCCATGATAATTGGCATCTTTTTAGGGGTAGTTACAGCTACAAAAAAGGACACTTTTATAGACAAAAGTGTGCTGGTGCTTTCCAGTGTGGGCATGAGCGGGCCTTCTTTTTTCATGGCCATACTTATTGCTTGGATTGGTGCAAACCTATGGTATCAGGCTATTCCTCTTCCGGTTATTCCTTTAATTGGAATTGGCATTGGAGTATTGTGGCCGATCATTTCAAAAAGGAAATTCACTTGGGATTGGAAAATTGCAGGCAAGGGACTCTGGTATGGATGTGTAGCTTGGTTGATTATGGGTATTGCCACTTTGATGACTGGTGTTAATCTAAATCCATCGATTGCAATTCCAGGCACCGGATTATCTGCCACAGGAAGTTTGTATGCGATTGATGTTTGGGAAGGGGAGTACATCGCCTGGAAAAACCTCATTCTTCCGGCTCTGACGCTTGGGATTCGGCCTCTAGCGGTAGTTATTCAACTTATGCGCTCATCAATGTTAGAAGTCATGAGTCAGGATTATATCCGAACTGCCAGAGCAAAAGGTCTTTCTGAGCGGGCAGTAATTTGGCGTCATGCAGTTAGGAATGCATTAAACCCAGTTGTCACCGCTTCATCTGGATGGTTGGCCTCAATGTTGGCGGGTGCCGTTTTTGTGGAGTTTGTATTTGGCTGGAAAGGATTAGGTTTTGAAGTATTTCAAGCCCTAGAAAAAAACGATTTACCAGTTGTTATGGGAGCAGTATTGATCATTGCCACCATCTTTGTTGTAATAAATATTGCTGTAGATGTTCTCTATGGTTGGATTGATCCTAGAGCAAGAATCAAATCTTGATGTCTAACATTTCATTGAGCATTCTGCAGAGTTTCACTGACGTCTCATTGAAATAGCGCTTCGTTCTATAACTTCCTACCCACCTAATACCCTGAACAGCATTTGTGAGGAAAAGTTCATCTGCTGCAAGCAAGTTCTGAGGATTCAAAGTACACTCATATACCTTAATATTGTTTTTTAGGGCCAGGTTGATGATTTGCATGCGCATAGTTCCTGCAATTGGCCCATCTTCAAGTCCTGGAGTATAAAGAACCCCATTGCTCACCAAGAACAAATTACTTGAAGTTGCTTCAATAATGCCGCCTTTGTAATTCTGGATAAGTGCGTCATCTATCCCTTTCTCTCTAGCAAAAAGGCTGGCCTGAATGTAAAGCTTGCAATCGAGATTTTTGAAAATTGCCAACTTATGAAGGTCCTTTTTGAATTCCAGACAAAGATCCACATTCAATCCTTTTTCATTGAGCCTAAACATGTTGTCCGTTAGGGGGTAGGCCTCAATCAAGTACTCCATGTCGTTCTCCAAAGGCAAATAAGTTCCCGGGCCTTTTCGTGTAAATGTGATGCGCACGCGCCCACCATTTTTAATGTCATTCTTCTTAGCCAGATCTGTAATTTCCTTTTCAAGGTATTGAAGTGAAAAATTAAGATGCCTGTCTATACGATACGCCTTTAGACTATCTAGAATGCGACTAAAATGATCCTCAAGAAAAATAGGGCTTCCGTCTACTAAACGAATGGACTCAAAAAACCCGTCGGCATAGTGAAACCCTCTGTTGGACACAGAGATAACCGGGCCAGATGAAGGATAATATTCGCCGTTGTAAAAGACAAAATTCATTGGGCGCTAAGCTAGCAATTCCACAAGGTTAATCAAAGGTGCATTTACCTTCATTAACAAGCCCTGAATACCAACAGGAGAAGCCGAGTCCAAATCGCGTTGTTTATCACCAATCATATAAGATTTTTCGGGATTAATTTTGAACCTTGCACAAGCGCGCTCTATCATTAGACTTCCGGGCTTTCTTGTCAATGACTTCCCATAATCGTCGTGGTGTGGCGAGTAATATATGTGGGCAAGAGGGGTTCCATTTTCAACACACTTCTCTTTTAAATAGGCATGGATCTCAGCAACATCTTCATGTGTATAACGCCCTTTTGCGATACCCCCCTGATTCGTAATTAGGATGAGTAAATAACCTTTGTCTCTTGCCACTTTCAGAGCAGGCATAACCGTGGGCAGTATAGTAAATTCTGAAATATGAGTAGTATAATCTCCTGGATCATGATTGATCACACCGTCTCTATCTAAAAATAAAGCTTTATTCATTTACCAAATTTCGACATCCTCTGCGAAGTCACAAAATGAATTTCAAAAACAAATCCACAGAATCAAATTTGAAGATAAGCCAGAATACAATTGTTGAAAGATGCTGAAAATCAAGCCGGATCTCGGTTTTAAAATTTGGAGTTGTTTGTAATTTAAAGGTTACAGCTTACACGTTACTTTGGGTGATGCCGACTAAAATGGCTACTTTGCATCATGCCTCACAATGTATCTAGATCTGTCCAATTGAATCTGGAGAACGAAGCCAATACTATTCA
>CAZKMC010000079.1:0-7830 GCA_964553485.1 uncultured Comamonadaceae bacterium | reverse complement strand
ATGCACGGATGTGAGCCACAATGATCATTTCAACTTTACTGGCCTCAAAGCAGATTTTCTTATTGGCAGGAGACTTCAAGATCTTTTGATTCCTGAAACGTCAAAGTCTGCCATCCTCAAACACTTTAATTCCTGCGTTACCAATAATGGGCCAGTGAAATTTGAAAAAGTACTGGAGGACATCCCTTTTAGTCCAACTATCAGTACCATGCTAATTCCGGTATTAGAAAAAGACAAACTATTAGGGGTCAAAGCCATCTGTTCAGTCACAATTACACAAAAAAACACTACCCGTCAATCTTGGTTTGAACAGGTCTTTGGCAACATTTCAGACGGTGTAATGCAAGTTGATGTCAACGGGCAAATCTTGAATATGAATCGCTCCATTTTAACATGGACTCCAGAAATGAGCATAGGAAAATCATGTTTTGATGCCCTCGACGATGAAAGCCGCGTTGTATTTGAAATGGCTATCAAACGAACACTTGCAGATAAAAAAACCTTGTTTTTTGAAAGATCTTTCAATCAGAATAGTCAAACTATCTGGTATGAAATTTCATTTAACCCTTGCAATTATCAACGAGAAAGTGTCAATCTCGTTTTTAGAGAATTTTCAAAACAGAAAGAACAATTTGATCTTATTTCAGATCAAGTCGATACCTATGAATATGTTTTTGATCACATTGCCGAGGCACTGTTGATCTTTGACGCTGAAGGAAACATCGTTTTTGCAAATCAATTGGCAAAATACCTCTTTGGCGATAGCTTCAGTCATTATGAACATCTCAGAAACGATATCCATGGAACTTGGTTCATAAACGGCAACGACAAGCCGCTAAGCAATCCAGGGGTCCCCGTGTCAAAGGCTATGGACGGTGAAACCATTGATGAAATTGAAATATGGAAGCACTACCAAAAAGAAGAAACACCCTATGCGGTTTCTACTTTTCCTATTTCTCTAAAAGACGAGGAATTTAAAGGTGTTGCTTGGACTTTAAGAGATGTTTCTGCCAGCGCAAATGCCAGGCAACGCCTTGAAAATGCAAACCAAAACTTGGATCACTTTGTTCAGGCTACCGCTCATGACTTGAAGTCTCCTGTTACCAATATGAAAAACCTATTCAGTCTCATGCAAAGGACTGATGATGATGGTAAAAAACAAGTTTTCCTTAACAGAATTGAAGAGGGGGTCATGAAACTGGATGATCTTTTGGGTGGATTGATGGAGCTTGTTGATGCTCAGAAAAACAATGAGCTGCAAATTGAGCCACTTCGGTTTGATCAAATCTCTCAGTTCATGATGGAAGAACTGCAAGAACAAATACAACAAACAAATGCATCAATCAGTTTGGACTTTTCAAAAGCTTTAACAATTATTTATAACAAGGCTTATTTAAGGAGTATTTTCCACAATATGCTTACTAACTCTTTGAAGTACAGCAAAGAGGGTGAGCAACCAATGATCTCAATTTCCACAGAATTACAAGGAGATTATGTCTGCTTAACTTTTGCTGACAATGGAATCGGAATTGATTTAGAAAAATACAAAGATGAGTTGTTCAAACCCTTTAGAAGACTAACTTCTCAGGGTTCTGGAAAAGGAATTGGATTGAATTTGGTCAAAGGTTTTGTTGAGAAAAATGGCGGGCGAATAGACGTTGAAAGCAAGAAAGGAAAGGGCACAACTTTTAGCATGTTCCTCAAACCATACAACAACAACAAAACACAGATGAAAATGCTCTAATTAGGCAATTTTGCTCCCGTTTTTCACCGGTTTTGAAGGGCTGAGCAACACTACACCATCTTCCGCTAGCACTCCCAATACAAGACATTCACTCATTAAAGTGGCAATTTGTTTTGCTGGAAAATTCACCACAGCTATCACTTGTTTGCCTACCAAGTCTTCCTTGGAATAATGAGCAGTAATTTGCGCGCTACTTCGCTTAATCCCTAACTCAACACCAAAATCTACTCTTAACTTAAACGCTGGATTCCGCGCATCTGGAAAATCCAAAGCATCTAAAATCGTTCCCACACGTATATCTACTTTCTCAAAATCTGACCAACTAATCTCCATTTGACTATCTTTTTACCAAAGATATCAGTCTCAGCTATTTTGAGGAGCTCTTTGTCAACTTCATGATTGGTTTTCTTTGGCACACCCTGTTTGTATTGTGTAAATTGCCTCTCAAAGCCAAATGCATGCAAGGAAGTTTTCCAGACTTTAATGAATTCAGTTTTTCCTCCAAAAATGATTGGATGAATCAAGCCCTCAAAGACCTGAAGGGCAAGGCCTATGAAGACCTCTTTTGGCACACAGAAGAGGGATTTGAAATCCAACCATATTACTCTGATTCAGATGAAGTAATAGTTCTAGATATTCCGCCTAAGTCTTATCAAGGACAAGCAAATACATGGATGATTCGGCAGATGTTGTTCGAGAATGATTTGCCCAAACATGCCCTTCAATCACTGCAACATGGTGTGCAGGCGCTGGAATTCCAAAATGTAGAAAATGCATTTAAAGATGGTCAGCTTGATAAGGTGCACATTGAAATGATAGAGATCAATTCCTCTTCTTCAATATCAGATCCTAAAGTGTGGAATTTCTTGTCTGAAGAATTTGAAAGGAGAGGGCTAAAGCCCGAGGAAATGACCGGGGGAATCACTTTGGATATCGGCCAACAGCAAGGAACCACGCAAGAAAGAATGGACCAACTCAGGCACTGGGCCAAGTGTGGGATGGTCTTTCCAAAATCCAGAAGTATTAGCATTGACGCAGCCAGCTACGCCGAACAGGGTGCTAACGCGGTAACTGAACTTGCTTTTGCCCTTTCAAAAGGCAATGCGAGCATAGCAGCATTGGTTCAAGACAATCTGACAATTGATGATGTCTCCGGAAAATTTGAAGTACGACTAAGCTCTGGCCTTAGTTATTTTAAGGACATCGCAAAGTTCCGAGCGATGCGTTATTTATGGGCCAAATTAATTGAAGCATATTCCCCTCAACATGCCTGTTCACAATTGGTGTGGATCCATGCAGACACCACAGCAGTCAATCACAATTTCAAAGATCCTTACGTGAATCTAATTCGCACAACCTCTGCTGCTATGTCGGCTTCTTTGGGCGGTACAGACAGCATGAACGTAAAACCATTTGATTATCTCCAGTCAGAAAACAGTAGCTCTGGATTAAGATGGGCAAGAAACATTCAACACATGTTGATTGAAGAGTCTTCACTTGATTTGGTGGTAGATCCAACAAAAGGAAGTTGGTATGTGGAAAACCTCACAGCCAAATTGGTACAGTATGCATGGGAGTTATTCTGTAAGCTAGAAGATGAAGGAGGATTTCTTGAATGTCAAGCCACTGGTATGTTAGAAGAGATTATCAAGTCAAATAGAAAAGCGCTGGTGGAGATGGTACAGAGCGGGAACCGGGTAATCCTCGGTGTGAATAAATACCCACCCAAATCAGATTCCAAAGAACTGAAAGCTGATTGGGAAAAACTTGAGAATGAAATTCCGGGACGTTTAATCTTGGCTCGTGAAATGGAAGCAATGAAGGAGGGACAACAATGAAAACGATCAAATTTCATAAAGACGACTGGAAGAAACTCTCCTCGGCGAAGCTAGAAGAAAAAGAAAAAACTGTCCTTGAAACGCCAGAAGGCATTCAGATATCTAGTTCATATTCGCTTGATGATATATCTGATTTACCAGAGAGAAATTTCCCCTCCGGAATTGCTCCATTTCTTAGGGGACCTTATACCACCATGTATGCAAGTAGGCCTTGGACCATTAGGCAGTATGCCGGTTTTAGTACGGCTGCAGAGTCCAATGCGTTCTACAGAAGGAACTTAGCTGCGGGACAAAAAGGCTTGAGTGTGGCGTTTGACCTCGCAACGCACCGGGGTTATGACAGTGATCACTCGAGAGTGAAAGGCGATGTTGGGAAGGCCGGAGTTGCAATTGACTCTGTGCTGGACATGAAAGTGCTTTTTGATCAAATACCGTTGGATCAAATGTCAGTGTCCATGACGATGAACGGAGCCGTTTTACCAATTATGGCCTTTTATATTGTGGCTGCTGAACAACAAGGAGTATGTCCGGAAAAGTTGTCAGGGACAATCCAAAATGACATCCTAAAAGAGTTTATGGTGCGGAATACATACATCTATCCGCCAAAACCTTCCATGAGAATCATCTCGGACATCTTCGAATATGCGAGTAAGAATATGCCTAGGTTCAACTCGATCAGTATTTCGGGATATCATATGCAAGAAGCTGGTGCTACTCCGGATATCGAGCTCGCATATACGCTAGCTGATGGTCTCGAATATGTGCGTGCGGGTATTAAAGCCGGATTAGATATAGACGACTTTGCACCACGCTTGAGCTTCTTTTGGGGCATTGGAATGAATCACTACACGGAGATTGCTAAAATGCGCGCAGCAAGGCTCCTGTGGGCCAAGATGATCAAGCAATTCAATCCCAAAAAGACCAAATCCATGGCCCTGCGCACACATTGCCAAACAAGCGGATGGAGCCTCACAGAACAAGACCCTTTCAACAATGTAGCCCGAACCACCATTGAAGCCATGGCTGCAGTATTAGGCGGAACCCAATCTTTGCATACCAACGCTTTGGATGAGGCCATTGCCTTGCCAACTGATTTTTCAGCGCGAATCGCCCGGAACACCCAGCTATTCTTGCAACACGAAACGCATTTGTGCAAGGCCGTAGATCCATGGGGAGGATCTTATTTTGTGGACAATTTAACTCATGAAATTGCTTCAAAGGCCTGGACACTCATTGAAGAAGTAGAAAAATTGGGAGGGATGGCTGCCGCTATTGAAACCGGTTTACCAAAAATGCGCATCGAAGAAGCCGCCGCACGTAAGCAAGCCCGCATCGACAGTGGAAGAGAAGTCATCATTGGGGTGAATCGTTTTCAAGTAGATGACACTACAGAAATCGACATTCTGGAGGTAGATAATACGGCAGTCCGACAAGAACAAATCGAAAGATTGAATCAACTTAAAAGCTCTCGTGATTCTCTGGAATGCGAGAATAAGCTTAATGCACTTACAGAAGGAGCAAAGGGTAGTGCAAACTTGTTGGAACTGGCCATAGATGCCGCAAGGGCAGGGGCAAGCTTGGGAGAAATCAGTACAGCCCTCGAAGAAGTATTTGGCCGGTACCAAGCGACCATTCGGAGTATTTCAGGAATATATAGTTCAGAAGCAATGACAGATCAGGATTTTGAAACAGCCAGACAAAAAGCCAACAAATTTGCTGATGTCTCCGGAAGACGTCCCCGAATCATGGTTGCCAAAATGGGACAAGACGGACATGACCGTGGCGCGAAGGTTATAGCCACATCATTTGCCGACCTTGGGTTTGACGTGGACATTGGACCTTTGTTTCAAACTCCAGAAGAGGCCGCTAAACAAGCCATTGAAAACGACGTACATGTGTTGGGAGTGTCTTCTTTGGCTGCGGGACATAAAACACTGGTTCCAGAAGTAATTGAACAATTGCAAAAAGCAGGGAGAGATGATATCTTGGTAGTGTTGGGAGGAGTGATTCCCAAACAGGATTATGACTTCTTATTTGATGCAGGAGTAGTGGGGGTGTTTGGTCCCGGGACAAAAATCGCGAGAGCCGCTACTGATATTCTCAATATACTGATCGAGGCCTATTCTTCAGAAGGCTGAAAAATCTTAAATGTACCGTCTGAATAGAACCAAACTACCTTTTCAATTTTCTTGTTTAAAGAGCTTGAATCGATATGCTTCTGTCTAGCCTCCTTTGTTACTGTGTTTACAGATGTATCTTCTAATATTTCTTGTACAACCTCAGAAAAATCAGGAGATTCATTGTCGACAATAGGCTCTTCTTCTCCCGCATTTACATTTGTAATCATTGGTGCTTTCCCATAGAGAATCCAACTGGTGTTTAAGTCCGGAAACTCTTCAGACATTTTGGTAATGAACGCCACACTTGGTTTGTTTCTTCCATTAAGAATGTGAGAAATGGACGAGCGTTGCACAGACAATCGTTCAGCTAACTCCTTAGGAGTCAAGTTGAAGTGCGACATAATGGTCTCTATCCGGGATGGAAATGACATTGTGGAAGTGGTGTTTACAGTTGTAACAAGTAAGAGGCTGTATGTGTTTCAACTTATTGTTACAAATGTAACACATTGCGTCTTTATGAAACGACAGAATTGCATAAATCATTGAATTTAACTTCTAAATTCAATTTAATCAGGACGCCATATTATACTGATATAGAGTTAATTATAGTGCGTATATTACTTCTGTAATTGGATTGACTGAGACTGTAACGCTTGTTGTCCCCGAATAAAATCTGTGCTGGGCATGCGTTTTTTGCCTTCTAGTTGCACATCAATTAGTTCGAAATCGAAGTCTTGAGTGGCCACGAATAGTTGGCCATTTTCTACGAATAATGTTCCGGGCGATTTTTTTTGGGAGGGTCTTTCAGATAAAGTGCCTTTGTAAATCTTGAGTGTTTTCCCATCCATGTGTGTCCATGCTGTTGGAAAGGGACTTAACCCTCTCACAAAGTTGTGGACTTCAGACACATGTTGATTCCAGTTAATTTGGCAATCCTTTCTGAATAGTTTTGGAGCAGGTTTGGTTTGTCTAATGTCCATCAACTCTTCCTGCGGGATAGCCTTTGCGGTGTTTGCTGCCATTTGCAGGACTGTTTTGCGCAATAGCTCTGCACCCAGGATCATCATTTCATCATGCACGCCTCCGGCAGTGGCATTTAATGAGATGTCCATCTTGGCTTGGGCTATCACGTTTCCTGTGTCGATTTCTTTCTCGATAAAGAAAGTAGTGACACCTGTTTGAGTTTCGCCATTCATGACTGCCCGGTTGATAGGGGCGGCTCCTCGGTAATTTGGCAGGAGCGAACCATGTAAATTTATGGTTCCTTTAGCAGGCATGGTCCATACTATTTCGGGAAGCATTCTGAATGCTACTACACAAAATGCCTCGGCCTGAAAGGCCAACAAACTCTCAATAAACTTAGGATCCTTGAGCTTTAAAGGTTGCAAAACAGGGAGGCCATGCTCAAGCGCATATTCCTTCACTGCGGATATGCGAATTTTTTGTCCCCTTCCAGCAGGTTTGTCGGCCACAGTAACAACTGCAGACACATCAATATTTGGGTCATTGTTCAAAGCCGCTAAGGAAGCTACGGCAAATTCCGGGGTACCCATAAAAACAACACGAATAGAAGGAGATTTTGAGGTCATGAATTGAGGTTTTTGACTAAATGCGGTAATAGCGCCACTTTCCGAACAACAGATACAGTCCTGAAAGAAGTCCCATGATGCCGAAATACACGTAATCTGTCATCCAAAGATAGTTGACCGGGACTGGATTTACATTGGTATAATGGTAGACCAAACCCAAGTACACGACAATGGCCAGCACTTCAATTCCTAGAGCAAGCAAGGTTTTCCCCGCTCCTTGAATGGCATTCAACCACACGATAATTGAAGAAAAGAGGAGCATAGAGAAAAAGACCACTCGCATGGTTTGTACAAATAATAATTGATCTGCACTGTCTTCAAAGAAGTGAGCGGCAATAATGTGGGGGTAAATAATCATTCCATGACATAGTATAAAGACTCCCGCTACACTCATAAAAATGAGTCGGCGAAATACAACTGGGAATTCTTTTTGTCGCTGGCCTGAAATGAATGCACTTACAAATGTCTTGGTTGTCTGCCCAATGCCCATGATTGAAACAAAAGCCAACATATACATACTCCTTATCAAATGAGAGATC
>CAZKMC010000078.1:10230-10788 GCA_964553485.1 uncultured Comamonadaceae bacterium | reverse complement strand
CAACTCAAAGAGTTAGCTATTGAAACATTGATGGCTTACTTTCGTATCTGAGACCAGCAGATTATTCGAAACGCGAATTGTGCCCAATACGCTGTGGAAAGATGTCTGTTCAGCTCGAAGGAGTTGAAAAACAATTAAATATATTAGTCTAATAGACCCTTACAGTATGCTTCGTCTCCACCTGACGGGTATTTTGCTGTGCTTGTGGACGCTTACATCCATTGGCCAAATTGATGAACAAATGCTTAGAACAGATGCTTCGGATCTGTTTGATGCATCGTCTTTTGCAGCAGCTTACCCACTTTATGCTCAACTGGTTAGTCTTAGCCCTAAAGACCCTGAACTTAATTTTAAGTTTGGAGCTTGTGCTTTGTATACTGGTGAAGAAAAAAGCAATGCGATCAAGCACTTGAATTTTGCCGTTTCCAGAGGGGCAGAAGACCCACGCGTATATTACTATCTCGGAAAAGCATACCATCTCAACTACGAATTCGACCTAGCGAAAAAAGCCTACGGCGAATACCTCAAAAAAGTATCTCCAAAAGAAAAGAACATTCT
>CAZKMC010000078.1:9161-10220 GCA_964553485.1 uncultured Comamonadaceae bacterium | reverse complement strand
GAACATTCTAGACGCAGAACGTGGAATTTCCATGTGCAGCCAGGGACAAAACCTATTAACTAATATCCAGGAGATTGTTGTTCTGGAAAAGACCAATTCTGAAGCCGAGTCATTCTTCAGATATTATAATCTTGAAGAAATTGGAGGAAAGGTGCTTACTACTCCAGAAGTGCTTTTGACCAAAAACGACCAAAAAATTGGTCACCAAGGTGTTATCCACTTTCAACCAAACTCAGCGGCAGTCTATTTTTCAAGTTATGGAAAAGATGGTAGCACAGGAAAAGACTTGTACAAGGCATTCGTACTACCAGACGGGAAATTCAGTACCCCAGAAAGATTGTCAAATGTGATTAACACCAAATCTGACGAAGACTACGCATTCCTTCACCCAGATGGAGTGTCATTCTATTTTTCGTCAAAAGGACACAACAGCATGGGAGGCTATGATGTGTTCAAGTCTATAGTTGATCCTATTACCGGAGAATTTACCGCTCCAGAGAATCTTGATTTCGCAATCAATACACCAGATGACGACATCTTCTACGTAGTGGATTCACTTCATCAGAACGCTTATTTCGCTTCTTCAAGGTCTTCCAGTCAAAATGAAATGCATGTGTACAAAGTGATGGCGCAAGGAATCCCTATGCAGCTTCTCTTTGTAAAAGGCTTGTTTGATGACTTGACCACAGAAGACCAATCGGTTGCAAACCTTGAAATTTACGACGAATTAACAGGCAGGCCAATTGCTTCGATTTCTACCAACTCAGAAGACGGAAATTACTTAATCAGTTTTCCTAAAGCAGGCCTTTACAGATACAAAGTGATGCAGGAGGGAAGCCAGCTTATTCATGAGGGAATTGTAGAGATTCCAATTTTTGACAAACCCGTAGCACTTGGGCAAGAGCTTCAGATTGTAGAAGAAAATGGACTCGAAAAGCTGGTGATCATCAACCACTTCGAAGATCCATTAGATGAGGATTTAGCTGTGCTTTCAGCGGCATTGCTGAGACAAAAAGCGGGACTGGATGTGAATGCAGATGAAGACCTTATTAAAGAAGC
>CAZKMC010000078.1:793-9151 GCA_964553485.1 uncultured Comamonadaceae bacterium | reverse complement strand
AAGCAAATGAACTCGCAAATCCAACAGTTGAATTAGAAAAAGCACATCTTCTTGCGGGGTTCAATAACATTGAAAAGCCAGATGTATTGGCGGCTCAATTGACCACAGAATCTTCCGAAAGAAAAGAACTTTCAAAGTCCATGAGAAATCAGGCAGCCATGGGAATGGAAACTGGAAGAGATGCACATGAATTGTCAAACAAATACATGGAGGAAGCTGTCAGTTCTCTCCGCGATAAAACCCCTGAAAACACAACGAATTACCTTGAATTGCTCGAAGCGTACAATCTCTTGATCAATAAATCGTCTGATCAGAGATTGTTGGCTTCAAATGCGCTTTTCACAACGCAAAAGCTCATTGATGAAGCAAATGCTCAAGAACAAAGAAGTCTGGAAACGACCTTCAGGGCTCAACAAATTGATTCACTGTATAAATCGGATAGCGCAGACAAGCTTGTAGAAGTGCTAACTGACGAACGAAACCGACGACTGATTGGAGAGGATAATGTAAGTTTTGACTTAAAGCTAAATGATCTTTCATTGGCAAATGTCATTGAAAACCAATTGAGAAAACAAGGAGAAAGACTATCGAATCTTCAAACAGAAGAAGTTGAGTTTGAACGTGACATCAAGTTGAAAGCTGAGGCTGTTTCAAATACAAAAAAGAAGAAAGAACTCGAAGTATTGAATGTTGAGCTAAAGGAACTTAAGACTGGTTTGCGTTCGGTGCACGAGGAGATTAGCCAGGTTGATCAACAATTAACCGTATTGGCCAAAGATGAACAGGCATTGAGGACTTCAGCTGAATTGTATGAGATTTTTGAAGAAATGGAAGCCTCTCGTCCAGGTGGAAGAGTGGCCCCAGACCTTCAAGCCATGCAAGACTTAAAGGAAATGGTGGAACATAACGGCGAAATTATTTCCATGCTTTCAAGATCGGATGAATTAGTCTTGGCCCAAACAAGCGAGGAAACCATCGCTACAAGAAACGATATCACCATTCTTCCCGGAGTACAAAAGAAAGCAACTGAACTTGATATCGTTCTCAAAGAAGCAAATGCCCAGGAGGAAGAATATAAACTTGCCATGAAATCATTAGGTGAGGCAGAAGTTGGTAAGGAAGTGAAAGTAAATCTCCTCGCGAAGCAAAACATTGAAATAGCAAAAGAACAGCTGAAAGTATTACGGGCTGCCAAACCAAACAATTCTCAAGAATCAGCGCAGATAGAAGCAGACATTGATGCGTGGGAGAATCTATTGACCACATTCAAAAAAGATGCTGCAGTAGCTGAAAATGATCCTCTTGCTTTCGAACCTGTAGACGAATCTACGGCCCTTGAAATTCTTTTGAATATAGATCCTGAAAGCGCCGCCAAATACAAGATGACTCGGAATTCGATGGAAGCCGAACTTATGTCTGCTTCAGACCGCTATGAATGGGCCAACGACATGCGCAAGGCGATAAAAACGCAGATCAAGGCCAACGAATCTGCCATGCTTGACAGTGATGACCTGGCTGAACTTGAGAGCTTAGCTCTGGAAACCAAAAATTATATGGCCGCCCTAGACTGGGTAAATCGTGATGCAGTGTCAGTGGCTGATTTGCAAATGGCATATGAAAGCGATAAAAAAGCAATCATGGAGTCGGATCGGGTTTATGAAGATAAGCTGGAAGAACAAATCCGACTTACTGAAGAGTTTATAGCTCAAACGGCCGTGATGAAGGCAAACCCATTCTATCATAAAGACAAGTCACAACTAGACTTAATGGCCAACCAGGCTAGTTCTAAACTTGAAAGCTACCAAAGTGATCTGGATTTGACGCTGAACGCGAGTGCAGAAACAGTTGACGAATCTTCTACAAATACTGAGGCTGATTCGATTTACAATGAACTGAAAGCCTTGGCTGAAACCAAAGACATTTTGGCCATTCCAGAAGTAAATTCTGAAAAGGAAATCTATGCAGCAATTGCCCCTCAATATCTAACTCAAAAGCAAGCCATTGAAGAAATGGTGACCGAAGAACAGTTGCTTGAACAGACAGCTCAATTGTCTGCTTTGGACCAACAAATGGTGGTGATTCTAAAAAATCAAACTGAACTTAGAGTCAGTGAAATGGACCAAACCACAGACCTTGCTGTCAAAGACTTGCTTCAATTGGAAGTTCAGCGACTCCAACTGGCTACTGAGTCTCTGGAAAACAAATCTGTAGAGGCATCCAGCTCAAACCTTGCTGACTCAGAAACGAACAACGTGAGCACAGTTGCTCTAGAAACGATTGAAACGCCAGAAGTTACTGAGATGGGTGTAAAGGAGAATCCATCAAGCAATGTTGCCATAGATCACCCAATTGATCTAATTCCGGCTGAAAACCTAATGACTAAAAAGGAACTTGAAGATGTAACAACATTTGACGGTTATCCGGAGAATATTAGCAGTGATCAACAGGCTGAGTGGTCAGAATTGTTGGCTGTGAAGAATTATACCGATGAGACTAAACTCTCCGATTTCGGTTCTGTAAGCATGATGATGGTCGCCATGGATGATGCAGACGATTTCGACAAAGACTTGGACATTGTAAATGCCAAAACAGATGAGATTGACTTGCTAAGTGTAGAACAGCAGCTTGAAGATAAGCGCTCAAGGCAGAAGAAAATCGAAAAGCAAATTGAAAAAGCCTATTACTACAAGGCCAAAGCAGAAATCAGAAATTCCAAAAGAATTGCAGCTAGTGCTGAGGTGCTATATGATGCTCAAAAGAAAGAACTTGAAAAGCTTCTGGTGGATCACCAGGAAGACCTAGTTAGTAATCCTTGGCTGAAGTCATATTTGTTTGAACTAATTAAAGAGTCAAAAGAGAAAAGCGAACAGGCTGATCAGATTCGTTTGACAGTTGCTCCTGAAATTGATGAAATTAAGCAAGCCTTTGGAATGAACCGTGCAGCTCAGTTTGAACTGGAAGCTGTGGAATCAAATCAAAAAGCAATTGACGTATTATCGCAAACGAAAGAATTTGCAGTATTGGATAACGAAGTGTTAGCCGCTCTATTCAATAATGTTCCGGTTGAATCAAGGTTTGTTACAGAATCTGAAACTGAGAATATAGAAATAGCTGACAATCACGTCATTACCTATAAGTTCATCCTTCCCGAAGCATATATTGGCGCAGAAAAAATCAGTATTTCAAGCTTCAAGGAAGACTTGATGAAAGATTACTCACTGCCAAATGAGTATGCCGAAGCAGTTTTACAAAGCCCGCAATTTCAAAATGCAAGCGCCCTAATGGCAAAAAGAGATGAAATTGAAAGCCAACTGCTTACGAATATTGAAGATTACAATGAAATTATTACAGAGGCCGCAGAATTAAATGAACATGCACAATTACTTGAAACGGCCATTGATAGCGCAGACTCCAAAGCTGAAGCAGAAGGGCTTGAAGTTGAACGCGAATCTGTTTTGACAAATCTGGAAGTATTAGTTGAGACGCTGAATGAAAAATCACAAGCAATATCCACCCTGTCAGAGGATTTGAATGCTCAGAATGATGAAGTTGTCTTGGCATTGAATGACCTCAATGTGGAAGAAACCCTTGAGGAAATTGATGAGACAATTGCCTTTGATAATTCTCCCAACCCCTTGATTTCAGAACCTATTGAGACAATTAACCCTGTTTTGGACCCCGACTTAACAGAAACAGTAGATCCTGTTGAAACCATCACAAATGTGGAAGCTCCGATTATTC
This sequence comes from uncultured Comamonadaceae bacterium, assembly GCA_964553485.1. Taxonomy (GTDB): domain Bacteria; phylum Bacteroidota; class Bacteroidia; order Flavobacteriales_D; family Sanyastnellaceae; genus CAZKMC01. The sequence continues at coordinate 5,410 of CAZKMC010000078.1, read as the reverse complement.
CGGAAGTTGAAGCTGCCTCTGAAAGCATATTCAAGTCAAGTGATATACAATACAATTTTGCTGCTAACAACAATTTTACAAACTACATTAAGTCCTACCCCAGTGAACTGAAAGAAGAAGTTTTTGCAGTTACTAAAAAATCAATTTATTCAGAAAGCCAACCTGTACCTTTAAATTTGGAAATGCCGTCTGGTATCATTTATAAAGTTCAAGTAGGAGCATTTAGAAATGCTATTGCAACGAAAACCTTTGGGAAATTCGCACCGTTGTCTGGAGAACAATTGAATAATGGCATCACAAGATATACCGCTGGACTATTCAAGCAATTCAATTCTGCCGAGGAAGCCAAAAAAGTAATCAGAGAAATGGGCTATTCAGATGCATTTGTGGTAGCTTTTGAAGACGGTAAGAGGATTCCTTTGTATGAGGCAAAAAAAGTGTTAGCTGCTGTGGCTAATTCTTCATCAGTTGAAACAGTAGAAACAACCTTGGATGCTCAAGCAGATGTTGTGAATTCAACAATTGAAAATTCGCCAACACAAGATCCAACACCTATTAACCCAAGACCAGTAGAAGTGAAAACTAAGGTCGATGCTACAGATTGGGCCACTCAATCTGGAATCTTCTTTACCGTGCAAATTGGAGTGTTTAGCAAACAAGTGAGCAAAGAAGATTTGTTCAACGCAGAAAACGTCTACAGTGAGAAAGTCGCGAACGGTCAAATCCGGTACACAAGTGGAAGATTTGAGTCAATTGATCAGGCTAGTACTTGGAAAAATCAAATGGTTGAAAAAGGCATTCAAGATGCTTTTATTTCTGCTTATCAAAACGGCAACAGAATAACCATTTCTCAAGCCTTGGGTAATGAGCCAATTTCTGGTGATCCTATTACCGAGCCTGAACAGCCCGAAGAAAAACTATTCTATCAGGTGGTAATTGGCGTTTATTCCAGCGAGGTTCCTTCTAAAACGGCACTTGCCATGCTCAATTTGGAAACCCGCTGGGGAATTGTACAGCAACCCACTGTTGATGGAACCATGTATGTAACAAAATTGGTGAGCAGCATGGGTTTGGTGAAGATGATTCAACAAGAATTCAAGAACCAAGGTGTAAAAGTTCTTGAGGCCATCACCTATGAAAATGGGGAAAGAATGGGCTCTCAGCCTTTGGAGAATGACTAATTGGCATGCAATATTACCACGGTATTAGACCTGAAACGTGACTGTTTTTTGGCTACTTTGCGGGCTAAATCTAATTCGAAATGCGTTTTCTATCCTTCTTTTTCTTTTGCTTCGCGATGACAGTTGCCTCCATTTCTCATGGACAGCTTGTTATTAATGAGTTTCTATCAGGAAATCAAACAGGTATTCAAGATGATTTTTTTCAAAATGAGGATTGGATAGAGATATATAACAGTGGTGGAATAGTGAACCTGGCCGGCTATTACATGAGTGATGATCCACTGTTTCTTACCAAATGGCTAATTCCTTCAACGAATGGAGGACTTACAACTGTGTTACCCGGTGGACACTTGCTTTTTTGGGCAGATAAAGACCCACAACAAGGTGAAGATCACCTGGATTTCAAATTAAGCAATGATGGTGAGAGCATCATTCTTACAATGCCTGATGGTATTACGATTGTAGATCAAATTAACTATCCGGTTATGCAGCCGGATATTTCATACGGACGAGAATGTGACGGATGTGACAACTGGGTGTTCTTCAACAACCAAACTCCTGAAGCCCAGAATATGGAGTTGATGCAAAATACGGAAGTGCTTTTCATCAATGAAATCCTAACCAACAACACCAGTGGAATTCTCGACCAAAACGGAGATGCTGAATCGTGGTTTGAGATCTACAATCCCAACAACTTTCAAATAAACCTTTCTGATTACTATGTCTCGAATTCAATAGACGAGTTGCTTTTTCAAATTCCACATACAGACCCAACAGTCACAACTGTTCCTGCAAACGGATTCTTGGTTTTTTGGGCTGATGGTGAACCAGAGCAAGATCAGAACCATGTGAGTTTTCTACTTGAGAACACTGCCGGAACACTCACACTAAGTGGGCCTGATGCTTCCTTAGTAGACACCTTTGACTATCCAGTATTAGGTGCAAACGTCTCTATGGGTAGACAAAGTGACGGCTCACTGGCTACCACACAATTTAATACTCCAACTCCACGAGTTACCAATTCGCTCATTTTTGTTGAGCCAGAAGATGTCTACATCAATGAACTATTAGCGAGTAACCTCACAGACACGCTTGACACAGCAGGAGAGTTAGAAGATTGGTTTGAAATTTACAACGCCAGTTCAAGCTCAGTCGATTTGGCTGGCTATTGGCTTTCAGATAACTCTGCCAATCCAATGAAATGGCAAGTTCCCTTTGATCACCCTGATTCAAGTGTGATTGCGCCAGGTGGATTTTTGTTGTTTTTTGCTGATGAAGATCAAACCCAAGGGTGGAACCATGTCAATTTTAGGTTGAATAGCCTTGGTGAACAGTTATCCCTTTATAGCCCAGACGGATTTTCTATTGCGGATCAAATTTCATTTTCAAATGAAGTTGAAGATATTAGTTTGGGAAGAGAAACAGATGGCAATTCTCCATGGGTCCATTTTATTGAAACAACTCCAGAATACTCCAATAATGGCGCAGACGTTGGAGTGAACAACAGACTTGAAAAAAACAATTTCTTGGTTTATCCAAATCCCGTCACTCAAGGCCATTTCGCCGTCATTGGTGCCACATCACTTGAATTGAGGGATCTAAGAGGAAAAGTTGTTGTTGCCAATTCACTAAGCTCTCAGTTGGAAGTGCAGCACTTAGCAGTAGGAATATATTTGCTTGTGATTGACAATCAGTTCGTTCAACAGATTAGTATCCACTAAGAATTCCATTGTTTTTTAACTTTAATATCCTACCTTTGCGCCCCCTAAATAGGGGAGCTGCGAACGGAAGCGGCACAATCTAAACCCCTCCTGATAACCCCGTTTAAGTTCAGGATACAAAGTGTGCCCAATGGCAGAAGAAAAAAAAGAAGCAGCTGATAAAGCTGAAGAAATCAAAGATCAGGTGGTAGAATCATCTGAAGAGCAAGTTGAAGAAACTGCTGAAACCCCAGAAAATCAAGACTCAGAAGAAACTGCTGAAACAGTTGAAGCTCCAGTAGCCGAAGTTGTTGAAGACAGTTCTGAGGAAGACAGTTCTGAGGAAGACAATTCTGAGGAAGACAATTCTGAGGAAGACAGTTCTGAGGAAGACAGTTCTGAGGAAGACAATTCTGAGGAAGACAGTTCTGAGGAAGACAGTTCTGAGGAAAACGAAGTAGATGAAGATGACGTGGTGATTGAACCAACGGATGATCCAACTACTTTTGACTGGGAAGCATACGAATCAGGACATGAGGAGTATTCAGCTGAAGAAAAAGAAAGACTTGGAAAAATCTACAGCGATACGCTAACAAGCATTACTGAAAAGGATGTAGTTGACGGTACTGTAATTACAGTAGGTAAAAAAGAAATTGTTATCAATATCGGCTATAAGTCTGAAGGTGTAATTGCAGCTTCTGAATTCCGTTACAATCCTGACCTAAAAGCAGGAGATGTAGTGCCGGTTTTTATTGAAAAACAAGAAGATAAAAATGGCCAGATGGTCATTTCCCATAAAACTGCTCGTATCCACAGCGCGTGGGACAATGTAAATGCGGCTCTTGAAAAAGGTGAGATCATCAAAGGTGTGGTTAAATGCCGTACTAAAGGAGGATTGATTATAGATGTATTTGGAATTGAAGCTTTCTTACCTGGTTCTCAAATTGACGTGAAGCCAATTCGCGACTATGACCAATACGTTGGAAAGCAGATGGAATTCAAGGTAGTGAAGATCAACCAAGAGTTTAAAAACGTTGTTGTTTCTCACAAAGCGCTTATTGAAGCAGAACTTGAAGAGCAGAAGAAGCAAATTATTGGTGGACTTGAAAAAGGTCAGGTACTTGAAGGTATCGTCAAAAACATTACATCGTATGGTGTATTTGTTGACCTTGGTGGAGTTGATGGACTTGTCCACATCACTGATTTGTCTTGGGGAAGAATCAATCACCCAGAAGAAGTGGTTGAGCTTGACCAGAAAATCAATGTGGTTATCCTTGACTTTGATGATGACAAGAAGAGAATTGCATTGGGTATCAAGCAATTGTCTAGTCATCCATGGGATGCGCTTGACGAGAACATGAACGTTGGAGATAAGGTTAAAGGTAAAGTTGTAGTCCTTGCTGATTACGGAGCCTTTGTTGAAATCGCTCCTGGAGTTGAAGGCTTGATTCATGTGTCAGAAATGTCTTGGTCACAGCACCTTAGAAGTGCTCAGGATTTCTTAAAAGTAGGACAAGAAGTTGAAGCAGTGGTTCTCACTCTTGATAGAGATGAGCGTAAAATGTCACTTGGAATGAAGCAGCTAATGCCAGATCCATGGGAAGACATCGAGTCGAAATACCCTGTTCAATCAACCCATAAAGCAACCGTTCGTAATTTCACAAACTTTGGTGTCTTTGTTGAATTAGAAGAAGGAGTTGACGGATTGATTCACATTTCTGACCTTTCATGGTCTA
>CAZKMC010000078.1:0-783 GCA_964553485.1 uncultured Comamonadaceae bacterium | reverse complement strand
TTGGGATGTATTTGAAAACGTGTTCAACGTTGGAACTGTACACCAAGGTACTATCATCAAAATCGATGGAAGTCAGGCTACCGTGGCTCTTCCATATGGTGTTGAAGGTTATTGTAACACGAAACACTTGAAGCGTGAAGACGGAACTCAAGGTGAACTTGATGATGCAATGGATTTTGCAGTTCTTGAATTCAATAAGAATGCAAAAAGAATCACTGTGTCTCACTTGCGCACTTATGAGGATGCTCCAGCCAAAACAACTCGTGAGAAGAAGAAACCATCAGGTTCTGCTTCTGGCGGTGGCGGCGGACAAATGTCTAAAGCAGTAAAAGAAGTCAATGAGAAGGTCGAAAGAACTACTCTTGGTGACTTGGATGTTTTGTCGCAGTTGAAAGAGCAAATGGAAGGTGATTCTGTCGAAGAAGCATCAAAGAAGAAGACAACTAAAGCGAAAGCAAAAAAGAAAGAATCTGAAGATTCTGAAGGATCAGAAGAATCAGAAGATTCCAAAGATGCTGAAGCTTAATTAGTTCTCATTATAGTTTTTAAAAAGGCCTCTTGTTTATACAAGGGGCCTTTTTCATTTCTTATGATTCCATTTTTAAGATAAGAGAGTGAATACTCTTTTTTCAAGCTTATATTTGCCGCAGCGCATGAAACCAATATTACTCCTAGATAACGAACATCTCAATTTGATTCTCAATCGATTGAGCCATCAGTTAGTTGAAAATCATGATGATTTTAAAGAAATACCGGAGAAAACAGCTCATAAAATTATGCACT
>CAZKMC010000077.1:3539-10794 GCA_964553485.1 uncultured Comamonadaceae bacterium | reverse complement strand
AGTGTAAAGGGCTTTTTTGGCAAAGTGAGTATCTACAACGAGCAAGAAGGAACTTTTGACTATTTAAAATTGGGCTACCAAGGTGGAAGTGTGGGGATTTACATCAATTCATATCTCTACGATTCTTTTAGTTGTGTTGCTCCTATTGGATTTTACATTCAAAGCGGTCTTAACTATCATGAATGGCATGTGGGCGAGGAAATAAACATGTTTGGCATTCCAAAATCTACCACTGGCAATCAATATACACAGTTTTCATTTTTATCTGCAGGGCTAGGTTTTGGCCAACAAGCAGTGTGGGGCAAAAGCATGGCCGCCGGTTGGATAATGAAAACCAGTCTCCCTTTGAAATATTTCCGCGAGCCAGACGACTTGATTTCCGAACAGGTTGATTTTCAAGGCTATAAAGCCACGGACTCACCCACGAGCTTGTATCGATATACTGCATTCTCCTTGGAATTTTCTTTAGGCTACTTCTTTTAAGTTTTGCTGCATGAATTCATTCGTATTCCGTTGGTCATCCACATTTGTAATAGTCTGTTTCTTATGCGCAGGTTGTATTGAAACCGAAATTAAGCCTGAAGAAAAATCTCATTTGGTGGATGCAACTGATCTAGAACCTTATTATGGTTTCATTTTAGCCGATTCAGGTAAATACAACAAGACTCGATTCTTTGATGGGAGTGTTGAACTAGAATACGAATTGGAGTATGAAGATGAAAATAATTATATCTACTTATTGAATACTGTTTCTCTGGAAAAGAGTCACTCAGATGCCGTCACTACTTACGGTTTTGAAAACTTGGGGACAAAGATGTTTGATGATGGAATCATCATGCGATCGATGGACAGCTTGTTCACCTATGGCACAAGGTCAAGCTTGGATTTACTTTTAAATGAAGAAGACCAAGTTCCTATTGGCAATCTATTTCATTGTCAAGTTGGGAAAAAAGTCAGCTATCTGTTAATAGCGGGAATCTATTTTGACAACGGCGAAGACTGGGAAGAGTTCATCTCCCCTCACCTACTTGAACTTTCTAAATAAGTGCTTTAAGGTCTGACTACAAACTGTTCAATACCTTGCAATAATGGATCAAAAACAAAACGCTGAACTAAGACTACATCGCCCTTGTTCACTACCCCATACATTCTGGACCCATCCCAAGGAAGTACCATCCCATTTTCATCTATATACTGAGTACTGGCAGACTTCCAATAGAGATCAACTTTTTTCGTCTTGCCAGTATTTTCAGTCACGCGTAAAGTAAATGCGGGATCACTATTTACGAGGCTATCTTCTGCAGCTTCGGAAAGGTGGCTTTGGTAAGTCTCAAGGTGAACCTTCTTGTACAACAGCATATAATCACGAAGCTTCAAAGTATCGAACTGTTTTACTTTTCTCTGCAACAGAGAACTATACAAGCTCAGACTATCTTCGTTTAGCTCCACTCTGAATGACCTCTCCGGATTGAGATGATGAATGACTTCGACCTGTTTGATATCCAGTTTTGGGTAATCAAATATTCCAGTATACCTCCATTCTTCCTCGTCTGTAAAAAAACGTGTTGAGAGAAACCCGGAAAATCCTTCCATGTGGGTTACAAAAGGCTCTGAACTTCGACCTTTCTCTGGTGTTTCAAGTAGCATAAAAGTACCTGTATGGTCTTGAGTCGGTGTTCCTACATAGTAAATCTTAGAGGGATTGTCTCCGCCTTGATAGATCTCAACTTTTTTTCCTGTCCCGGCCAAAACTCGAATAACGTTCTCACGCATCTTCTTGGAAACCGGTTCCTTGACTTTAATTCGTTTAAATGTTTTAAGCAACAAATCTGTGGCATCCTTGCGGGCAAGCAGTTTCCCATTGAGCGTCCAGTATCTGCTATTCTCACTTCTTTCAAGCAAAACTGACTCTTGTTTAGTGTCTATTATGAAAATCTTAGTAATACTTGCAGTGTCCTCAATTGCAAAATTTGCCAAGGGATTGTTCGTGATCGGCCCATTTTCCCCTTTGATATACCACATCACTCCAGCGGCAATAGCTAGCACTATTAAGATGTAAAATAGTCTTAGATTCTTTTTCATTCACCTTGATTTATAGCGTAGTGTTTCCTTCTAACTGTGCTCAAAATCCACCCAAAAATTACAAGTAAGACAAGCGGCACCGCAACATTGATGACTTGCCACATTCCTTTTTGCTCCTTTATTTTGGCAGCATTTAATTTTCTTAACTCGATTGTTCTTGATCTTACAGAAATAAGCGCATTGTCATCTAACAAATAATTGATCGCGTTAAGCAAAAACTCTTTGTTGTCATACACAACACGCCCTGCATATCTATCATACCCCAATGGCATAGGAGTATATCCACCTTGAACGGGCATCACCTTGTTTCTGGCAATGTCGCCGTCTCCGATCACAATCATTTTGGTTGGCGCACTCTCCGCCCTAAAGGCAAAATCAGGATTCTTGCGAATGGTATCTGAAAGGCGGTCTTGGAAATTGGATTTAAATCTACCTTCTAATAGCACTGCCAGAGCTTGGTTTGGTTTGTTGTTCTTTTTAAAATACTCCAAATCAAAATTGACAATTGAACTATTGATTCGCACCGGAGCATTGAAGTTTCTGCTATAAGGTGAACTAGCCAGTAATACAGATTTTTTTATGCTTGTTGATTCTCCAACGGTATCCAAACTAGAGACATAGTCAAAATGAATTGGATCGAGGTTCGCAGCTATTGGGTGCGCTGAATCAGTTGCAAGCACTATCGGCGCAAAATACCAACTGAAAACTTGGACGTTCCTTTGATTGCCCATAGGTCCAGCATCAAACACGATTGGTGCACTGGAGTAATCCACCACTAAATTACGATTCAAGCGAACTCCATAATCGAATAGCATATCATACAAGCCAACCTCGTTGGTTACCCCTATAGTTTGTTGATTTACAGAAAGGCTATCCAGGTCAGTTAAGATGGGGTCAATCATCCAAAGCACTTTTCCTCCATTCATTACAAATTGATCAAGAATCACCTTATCCTGATTGGAAAAAACACTGTCTGGTTTGGCTACAATCAACAGGTCAAACTTGTTGATTCTATAGCGCATGTTGTCTAACTTATCTGAAAGAGCATTGAGCTTTCCATCTAATTTGACACGTTCCACGATGTAATCTTCTGCTATAGTTTCAGACAGATCCGCAACTTCAATCGGCTCCAACTCCCCATGTCCTTCTAAAAATGCAATCCTAGGAACTTCTTCGCGCATGGCGATGTTCATTTTAGAAGCCAACTCATATTCTAAGTTGTTGATAGATGTATTCAACATGGCATCCGTAGGATCCGGATTTTCACTTTTGAAAAACTGAATCGGATATGTGGTCCCTTGATAGGTCAGCAATGCTGCCGGCCAAATCATTTGAAATTTCTTGACTCCGTTTTCTTCATAGGATATCCTGGTAAAGCGAAGCCCTTGATCAAATAGTTTCTTTTCATTTTGGGCAATGGTGGTTTTATCGCCACTTTCATAAATGTCTATGAACTCATATTCAACCTGGTCATCAGACAAATCACGAAACTCATCCAGCCGCTCTCTTACTGCTTGTTCGAGTCTTTTAAAGTTGGCAGGAAAATCACCGTGCAAGTAAACTTTCACAAATACCTGATCCTCCAATGATTCCAGCATTTGCTCTGTGGCATCGGTCAAAGAATGCCGTTTTTCCTCAGTTAAATCAAGCTTAAAAAATAAAAGTGACCCAATGAATGTGACTAAGAGTACTGCCGCTAAGCTCAGCAACAACTGCAGAATATCTGCCTTTCTAATATTTGACTTCTTAGAACTCACCATTTTCTCGCTTGTAAGACGGTTCGGGTGAGTAAAAGAAAAATCGCTATTAATCCACAGAAGTATAATATATCTCGGCTATCTAACAATCCTCTACTCATACTTAAATAGTGATCTTCAATTCCTAGTTTGATGATAAAACGGTCAAAGCGGCCAAAGAGGTCAAATGAGCCAAGAGACTGGAAACCAATGAACATGAAAAAGCATACTATGGCTGAAACTAGAAATGAAACAATTTGATTTGGGGTAATACTTGAGGTAAACAGCCCGATAGCCACAAAACTACCACCTAGAAAAAGTAATCCTATATAACTTCCTAGAATTCCACCGCTATCCAAGTTTCCTACCGGCTCACCTAGAATATATATTGTGATATAGTATACAATTGTTGGAATCAGCGCAAACAGAACTAAAATCACCCCGCTCAGGTATTTGGCCCAGATTATTTGAAAGTCGGTCAATGGTCTAGTCAATAGCAACTCCATTGTTCCTGTTCGTTTTTCCTCCGAAAAGCTCCTCATTGTAATAGCTGGGATCAAAAACATGAAAACCCAAGGTGCTATCACAAACAAGGTATCCAAATTGGCAAACCCATTGTCCAACGTATTCCAATCTCCTGGAAAGATCCACATGAACAAACCAATCAGAAGCAGGAACACACCAATGACCACATAGCCTATTAGTGAGCTTAAAAAAGAGCGAATTTCCTTGAGTAAAAGAGCTGTCATTTTTTTGAGTCAGACAAAAGTAGCCCAATTTCACTGGCTGAATTACGGTAAGCCTGCCAAAATTTATTATCCATCAGTTTCAGTGTATGAATCATAAAATCGTAGGTTCAACAATATCTTTCTGTTTCAAACTCCAGGCTTGCGGCTTCTCAGCAAATCCTACTTTGGTCAACGGCCAAACTTCTTTGAAAGTTGACGAGAACCTGTACGCCTCCAAGCTCTTTTCATCTTGCCACCATGAATAAGTCATGAATATTTCTGGGTGATTGATATCCTGGAGTAATTCAAGCTTCACACATCCTTGGCTTTGTCGAATTTCATTTCGATATTTTTCAAAAGTTTGCTTGAATACAGGAACAAACTCCCTTTTGAATTGCATTTTAACGATTCTGACTAGCATAGAATTCAATTCGGATCATGTCGTTTAATCTTACACCGAGCAAATTAGTGGCACCCCCCCCATTTTGAGGGGCCCCTTTGTTTATGGCTATTTCCAAATTTCCGGAACTATTGAACGAGGCAACTTTTTCGCCCGCCGGTACTTGATTATAATGTGAATGTATTTTACGAATGTCATAATGAACTTTCGGTAGGCGGATAATAAACTCTCTGCCTTTGCCAACTTCCTTGAACAAGTCCATGGAGCAGTTCGAAATTAGGTTCCCATATTCGTCGATGTGAATAATATGGGCCTTTATCACATTGGCCTCAATAAGTGGATGGATTCTCTGAGCCTGTCTTATTCCTTCTGTTCTTTTCCCAATGACCTCAGGTGTCCCACCTCGAATCAAGTGGCAGGCTGCTTTTACAAACAGGTTGCGCATAGGAAAAGTCAAGTTGTCACTTTCCCAAGGAAGATTCAATTGCACAACCGAATCCGGCTTTTTGTCGAAAATCAAAGAGAACACACCGTTATCTGCGCCAACAAAATAGTGGCCGTCATAGCTCACAATTAGATGGGGCTCATCTTCGGTGGCATCGGGGTTAACTCCAATCAAATGAACCGACCCTTTTGGAAACTCAAAAAAACAATTACGAATCACCATTGCCGCATGATTTGTATCAAATGGCTTAATATCATGGGATATATCCACAATTCTAGCCTTTGGCAACTGACTCAATATGGCCCCTTTTATGGCGGCCACATAGTAGTCTTTAGTTCCCATATCTGATGTAAGCGTGATGATTCCCATATTCACTTAATGCAAACGCAAAGTTGCGAAATCAACTGCTTAATTATTGTGTAATTTGTACTCGTTTTCATTACTCCTTTGTTGAAGGAATTAACCAAACTAAAAAAGGCACATTGCAGGAAAAGGAAATTGTAATTCCGTTTTCAGACCCAGCTGAGTTTTTCGGAACAAACGATGCAAAATTTAAACTGATAAAAGATCAGTTTCCCAAGCTAAAGCTCATCGGGCGCGGAGATTTAATCAAGGCCATTGGACAACCCACGGAATTAATTCGATTTGAAAAAACTATTGACCTCATATTCTGGCATCTCGAGAAATATCAAAAGCTTTCAGAACAGCAACTAGAAAAACTCCTCCTGGTTTCTCCAGAGGAAGCCAAGAAACAAGCTTCTTCTCAAGAAGTATTGGTCTATGGCCCTGGGGGAAATAAGATCATTGCCAGAACACCAAATCAAAGAAAATTAGTTGAGGCTGTCGAAAGTAAAGACATGGTTTTTGCCATAGGTCCCGCCGGAACTGGAAAGACATATACCGCGGTAGCTCTTGCCGTAAGAGCATTGAAAGAAAAAGAAGTTAGAAGAATCGTGCTTACGCGCCCAGCGGTAGAAGCCGGTGAGAACTTGGGGTTTCTTCCAGGAGACCTAAAAGAAAAATTAGATCCCTATTTACAGCCATTATATGATGCACTTTTAGACATGCTCCCGTTTGAAAAAGTAGCAGAATACATGGAAAAAGGAGTGATAGAAGTAGCCCCTTTGGCATTTATGAGGGGACGTACACTTGATAAGGCATTTGTGATCTTGGATGAAGCACAAAACACCACTGTAGCTCAGATGAAGATGTTTTTGACCCGCATGGGCTCAAAAGCTAAATTCATCATCACAGGTGATAGCACACAAGTAGATTTGCCTAGAAGACAGAAGTCTGGTTTGAAATATGCCCATGATGTACTTCAAAATATTGAGGGATTGTCTTTTGTTTTTCTAGATGTTTCTGATGTCATCAGACACAAGCTTGTGACTCGCATAATTATCGCATTTGAAGCCCAGGAACAAAAGGATGAGCTTGCTCGAGAATCAAAAAAGTCTTCAGATAAATGAGATTGGGACTTTTTATTGTAGCAATAACTATCTCATCCCTTTTTGGATGTAAGGAAAAATCCTTGGACAAGGTGATTATTGGTAAATGGCAACTATCCGAGTTTCATATTCAGGATGCATCTGTACATAATGATGTTAAAGAACACGCAAAAAAACTCGCCGAATCCGTTCAATATCTATTTTTGGAAGACGGAAGCTACACCATAACAAGTTCAACTATTGTAAATGGAAAACGCGGTATCTGGGTGTATAGAAAAGAAACCAATGACCTTGTGCTCGAGATGCAAAACGAAGCTCCGTCAATAATTAAGGTATTAGAGACTCAGCCAGATTTATTAATCTGTGAAAGTCCAACATCGGACTCTGGACAAGTTAATTTTGAACTCATTAGACTA
>CAZKMC010000077.1:1673-3529 GCA_964553485.1 uncultured Comamonadaceae bacterium | reverse complement strand
AACAAAATGAATACGCTAAAGGAAACCCATTTTAAATTCCCCCTTCAAAAACAATTCTACAAAGGAAAGGTCCGTGACGTCTATACAATGAAAAATGGATTACTTGTGATGGTTGCTACAGACCGTATTTCGGCATTTGACCATGTGCTGCCAGAGGGAATTCCCTACAAGGGACAAGTTCTCAACCAATTGGCAGCGCGCTTTTTAGATAAAACAAGTGACATTATTCCAAATTGGAAAATAGCAACCCCAGACCCCAATGTTACATTTGGCCGGGCTTGTGAACCGTATCCAATTGAAATGGTAATTAGAGGATACTTGACAGGACATGCATGGAGGGTATATAAAAGTGGGCTTAGAGAATTGTGCGGAATTGAATTGCCAGAAGGACTCAAAGAACACGACAAACTTCCAAATCCAATAATCACTCCAGCAACCAAGGCGGAAGAAGGACACGATGAAGACATTTCAAGGGAGGAGATTTTATCCAAAGGAATTGTATCAGAGGAAGATTATGTGAAGTTGGAAGCCGCTACTAGGGCGCTATTCGCGCGAGGAACGGAGATTGCCGCAAAGGAGGGCCTCATCCTAGTTGACACCAAATATGAATTCGGAAAACTAGATGACAACATTTATCTCATCGATGAAATTCACACGCCAGATTCTTCTCGGTATTTCTACGCTGAGGGTTACCAAGAGAACCAAGCAAGTGGAACACAGCAGCGTCAACTGAGTAAGGAATTCGTTCGTGAATGGCTTATTGAGCAAGGTTTTATGGGCAAAGACGGAGATGTAATGCCGGCTATGCCTCCTGAATTTGTGTCACTGGTAAGCAAACGATATATTGAATTATTTGAGAAGTTAACAGGCACACCATTTGTCAAATCACCAAGTACAAATATTCATGACAGGATTGAGGACAATGTCTCTGTTTATTTGAGTGAATATGAGGAGGAATAAGAAACTTTCGACCGAGAATCACGTAGAGTAGGACAACTAACCTAACTCACATGCTCAAATCATTTCTACCCCTTTGCATAGCTGCGCTTTTTATGTCAGCCTGCACCAAGCACATTCCTGAGCCTGAACACGAGGCGCAAACCACACCACGCAGTCAATCCTCAGACACTTATTTGTCTGGAGACTACAAAGCCACTTCTTTTGTATCATATTGCTCCGTTGACCTAGTAAATTCAATGGAAATACTGTTGGATGTTGGCACGGTTGATTTAGCAGGTGTTTATCCTGTTGCCCCGGTAACCATGTATCAAGAAACAGATGGTGTAACACAAACTACCAAAGGATATTTTCAATGGGAAAACGGCCAACTTCGTTGGCAAATTGCCGGAGAAACCGTTGGCTTATATAACAATCCCAATTCTGGAAACTTGGCCTTTGCCGCTTCCGGATGCGAATATCAATATTCCCGTATTTCCTTGATTTCTATTTCGGAGTAGGGCAAATGCTTAACTACTACTTAACGCAAGGGGCGGTCGAAAGGCTGCCCCTTTTGTTTTGCCTCAACATTTTTTATCTCAGCATTGTGACCCAACCATATCGATTGATTAAGAAATTTTTCGAGCTTTTAGCCACCACGTGATAAAAGTAAATTCCATCGGGAGCGTAATGAGTTCCGTTGCGCACATCACCATTCCAAAGATCTGATAGATCTGTGGATTTCCACATTTCATTTCCCCATCGATCATAAAGCAAAAGCTCATATTCCTTGAGGTTGAAGCCTTCTATTTTCCAGGCATCGTTGAGTCCATCTCCATCGGCTGTAAAAGCATTTGGTATATATAGCCCATAATCACAGTCGTCAAAAACAATCTCTACAGCGTCTTGAACAGTATCAC
>CAZKMC010000077.1:0-1663 GCA_964553485.1 uncultured Comamonadaceae bacterium | reverse complement strand
CAACCAATGCTATTTCTGGCTCTGTCTCCCCTGTTGACCACAAGATTGAATTGTTGTCTTCTGCAAAAGCCGAAAGATTAACGACTTCACCCAGGCATAGCCTCTGGTCATCTCCCAGTTCAACAGACGGAAAATCAATCAGACTAATTTCGATTTCATCAAACACACTGCACTGAGCATTGCTCACCACCACTCCATACGTATTGGGAATAGTCACAATGATTGAATCAGCCACTACCCCTGTGGTCCATGACCCTTCTTGTCCTGCATATAACGACGCTGAACTACCGGGACACAGCTCAAAGTCTGAACCTAGGTCAACTGTGGGATATTCAATTACTTCAAGGTAAACGGAGTCTCTAGCCGTGCAACCCATGTTTTCAAATTCAAGCCAGACCCAGCCTTCTTCATTTGTTTGAACAAAAGTGGCCACATCTCCGGTTGACCAAAGCCCTTCTTCTGGAGCCCCAAAGGTAAAAAACTGGTCTTCACAAATGCTGGTATCTGGTCCTAAATTAAATGAAGGAAGCGGAGGAACAGTCACTTGAATTTGATCAGAACTTGTGCAGTTAAACGCCATCACTTCTGCACTATAAATTCCAGGCTCGTCAACCACAATACTTGGGGTATTCTCATCTGTAGACCAGGTGATCTCTTCGAAATCTCCAGTTGCTTCCAATGTTATTTCCTCACCTTCACAGAGTATCAGGTCTTCTCCTAAGTCAATAGTTGGTAAAGGGTTCACAATCACATACATAGTGTCAGTTTGCACGCAGCCCAGGCCGGCAGTATCGGTTTCCAGCACATACATGTATTCTTCTGGAACTCCTGATTCATTCGTTAATACCAAATCCGGATTGGAGCTCAATGGATTAGACAGACCTTCCGTATTTAACCAGGTATATGAGAAATTAGCAATTGCTTCATCACCTAACTCCACTTCTGCCCCGCTACAAATTACTTGATCGTCACCTGCACTGGGTAGATTCTGAATTTCGTACGCCATGCATGTGGTAAATGAAATGTCATCCACGCCAAAATCATTCCCTCCAGCATTTGTTTGCTGATTAATAAGACAGATTTCAATTGTAGTTTCTGATCCTGAATACCAGTCTTCAGCAAAATTCTGCCAATAGCCACTTGCATCGAACACAGGAGCCAGAGGTATGCCATTGACAAGAAACTGCAGGCTGGCGTAAATACTATTGTCCGGATTGGTATCAACGTTGCGCACCCATGCCGAGAAGCTATACCATTGTTCTGGAACAACTGTAATGGTTTGACACCATACTTCTGTGTTGGCAACGCTAGAACCATTTACAATCATATAATCTCCAAACGGAGGATTGGTATGGTCATAACCAGCAAAAAAGGAATGATAATCATTAGCATCAGAACCAATGACATAGGTAGACTCAAAACTCAGCAGTCCCCACGGACCATTAACTGTTGCTAAAGTGTACTCAGTTGTAAATCCTGTGTTTCCTTGTTCAAAATCACCATTGACAACCAGATTGTCCGTCAGAAATTCACACGCACCACATTGAGATTTGCCAGCTACAAAACTGCATACAAACACAAGTAATACAAGATATTTCATCTGAATAAAAGGCATGATTTCATAAAGTTAATGCAAATGACAGACCAAATATCGGATGATTTG
>CAZKMC010000076.1:0-10954 GCA_964553485.1 uncultured Comamonadaceae bacterium | reverse complement strand
ATTTATAAAATGCGGTTAAGCTATTGAAAGAACTTCAAACTTGCAAGGAAAAAAATCATGAAAATGTTGATTGGACATGGATTTCGGCAATTCGATTTGGAAGTCAAATTTTTTAGAAAATCAATACCCTCAGCATTTTTTTTTTCCATTATTTTCTACTAATCTTTGGCTCTCCTTTCAAGGAAAGCCATGTAGATTGATTTCTACCTCTTCAGAATTAAACAATTTTGTAAACCGCACTAATTTCTAGTTGTTACTATGAGCAAAGATCACACTCAGGTATGGGACAGTTGCATTGATATCATCAAAGACAATGTGAGTATGCAAGCGTTTAAAACCTGGTTTGAGCCCATAAAACCGATCAAACTAGAGAAGAGTGTACTGACTATTCAGGTACCCTCACAGTTTTTTTACGAATGGCTGGAAGAGCATTATGTTACATTGCTGAAAAAGATTCTTCGGAAGGAAATAGGCGCTGACGGTCGTTTGGAGTATTCCATCATTATGGAAAACAACTTCAACAACGCCTCACCTTATACGGTGAAAGTACCCACTACCAACAAAAAAACAATCAAAAATTCAGCGGTAGCAATGCCTCTGGACGTGAGCGACACTCCAATCCGGAATCCATTTATTATTCCTGGGCTTCGTAAGTTGAACATTGATTCAAACCTGAATCCCAATTACTCTTTTGATAATTTTATTGAGGGTGACTGCAACCGTTTGGCAAGATCAGCAGGATTTGCAGTGGCCAACAAACCAGGAGGAACAGCATTCAATCCACTCCTTATATATGGAGGTGTTGGACTAGGTAAAACACACCTAGGTCACGCAATAGGTATTGAGATTAAAAACAAGTTTCCTGAAAAAACGGTATTGTATGTTTCTTCAGAAAAATTCACCCACCAATTTATTGATGCCGTTAAGAACAACAGTGTAAATGATTTCAGCCACTTCTATCAAATGATAGACGTGCTCATCATTGACGATGTACAGTTCTTTGCTGGAAAGGAAAAAACACAAGATGTATTCTTCCATATTTTCAACCAACTGCACCAAACCGGAAAACAGATTGTACTGACATCTGACAAACCTCCGGTTGAAATGCAAGGCTTGGAGCAACGTTTGCTTTCAAGATTCAAATGGGGCTTGAGTGCAGACCTTCAGGTTCCTTCTTTGGAAACACGCATCGCTATTCTTGAAAAGAAGATGTATGCCGATGGTATCGAATTACCAAAGGAAGTTGTCGAATACCTCGCATACAGCATTACAACTAACATTCGAGAGCTGGAAGGCGCTTTGATCTCATTGATTGCCCAATCATCATTGAACAAGAAGTCCATTACTTTGGATTTAGCTAAGCAGATGATTGACAAGTTTGTGAAGAACACTGCACGCGAAGTCTCTATTGACTACATCCAAAAGGTGGTGTGTGATTATTTCGACCTTCCAATTGAACTACTGAAGTCCAAAACACGGAAACGCGAAATTGTTCAGGCACGTCAAATTGCCATGTACTTCGCCAAGAAGATGACTAAATCATCTCTTGCAAATATCGGATTGCACTGTGGAGGAAAAGATCACGCTACTGTATTGCACGCTTGCAGAACGGTCAACAACTTGCAAGAAACCGACAAACATTTTAGAAAATACCTCGATGACCTTGAAAAGAAATTGAGTATACAATAATTGAAAAGACCGCATTAGCGGTCTTTTTTTTATCTAATAATTCTCAACTTGTTGTATTATAAATTGCAGACATGGATCAACCCCCTAAAATCCTAATGATTTGCCTTGGTAATATTTGTCGCTCTCCCATGGCCGAAGGTGTTATGCGGCATTTAGCAACATCCGAAGGTTTATCCGTCAAGCTGGATAGTTGCGGAACAAGTGGTTGGCATGAAGGTGAAAAAGCGGACTCACGAGCCATTCAGAATTTGAAAGAACACGGTATCGACATCAATGACCTTCGGTCTAGAGGAATTCGTCACTCAGATTTTGATGAGTTTGATTACCTCTTCTGCATGGACACCTCCAATTTTGAAGATGTGACAAACCTAGCCAAGTCCTATGCTCCTGAACAAACGCATAAAATCAAATTGTTTATGGATGCCACCCATCCTGGGCAGAAGAAGATTGTCCCAGACCCCTATTACGGTGGTGATGACAGTTTTGAAAAAGTATATCAGCTAGTCTCAGATGCCTGCGAAAAAATAATTGAAGACCTGAAGAAAGGTTGAATTACCAGGAAGGGCAAGGTGGAAACCCTGCACCCTTCTTAGCAGCTCTGGATGCCCCTTTTTGTTTTTTACATGCAAGGTTCCTGAACAATGTGTACTTGAGATGGAAGTAAACATCTGCCCCGTATAAATCTCCACCACCAAGGAAATTTCCAATATGATCAGTCCCGATTACGATGCTATTGAGTCTTAGCATCAACCCAACTTGTGGCCGTGTATATTCATACATGCTAATCGGAATAGCCAATTCAAAACGTTTGATTTCAAACCTCGGAGTTGCAGCCAACACCGCTGCTCTCCTCACCCCTAGCGATTGTTTCCAAGGGATTCCCTGAATCCAGCTAGCATTAACAAACACCCCACTGGTTATGCGCCAGTCTGTTTGAACACTAATTGCTCCCGGCAACCACATTTTGAATTTGTCTGATTCATTAGGTGGAAGTTCAAATTCTGAATTGATCAAGGCAGCAATCTCTTCTACGCTTTCAGGATTTTCCGCCTCAAAATCGTCCCATTCATATTCAGTTCCCGCGTTAAAATCATTGACGAAGTAATCCGGCTTGAATTTCACTCTTCCAATATCCAATAACGATACTCCAATCTTAAATCTATAATCACAGGTGCGACACTTATTTTGTGGGTCATGAGGGGTATAACTGGTAATTTCCTGCAATGTGCGTTTGAATGTGAATCCGAGATCTACTCCCCAACCACTTCCTACACTCCATCCAGGTTCGCGAATACCGTAGCTGCCGTCTATGTTGTAGGTGACCATGGTAGAGCTGTCTGCCACTTCAAAGAACCAGTCGTGCAGACGAAAACCGCCTCCAGCAACCCCAATCAATCTTTTCACATGAGCTCCGGCTAGCCATAGGTCATTCCCTTCCTGTTTCACAATGGTGGCGTACGAAAGCCCAAACTCCGCCCATGAAAGTGCATCAATTTTTAAATCCTGCACCCTTGTCTGAGAGCCAATCAATGGCCCATACTGAAAACCTTCTTGTAGGTAGGTAGATAAACGGGAGTCCAGCCCTCTCACATCCGCTAAAGCACGAACACCGCTGTAAAGTCCTATTGCATGCTTTCCAATTTGAGCAGTAATAGTTGGACCCTGCACCAAAACATCGGCATATGCATGAAAACGTTTTTTACCTCCTTTGAACGTAGCTTCCGGCTCGTTTGCGGAAGTAGCAAGACCAACCAATCCACCTGATTCTCCCGAGAGATAAACCAAGTCATTTGTGGCAAATGCACTAACACCTAACAAATGAAAATCGATAAAAGCTTTGGAGTCTATGATGGACGAAGGATTCAACAACAGAGAATTAGCCGGGGCATAATTACTTATGCCAATACCAAAGTTCTCCTGTCCCGAAACAGGGATCCAGAACAAGAACATCACAAGTATGAAAAAGAGGGTGGATTTCATTGATGAATAGACCTTGTCTATTATCAATACGTCAAAACACCTCAAAAAGTTGTAACAAACTGCTAATTAAGGGGTAAGCTCAAAAATCTGATTGTCAAATGCCGGACGAGTAGGCTTTTTAATTTTGATAAAAGGGTGTTTTGTAACGGCATGGCAGCTATTGCAGGAATTTACCATGGTAGTATATGCACTCTCAAATACCAGCTTGTCTTTTGACTCCGTAGAGGCTTCCAGAGCTTCAAGTTGTGCCCATGACATATCTTTCATAAGCTGAGAAATATTCTTTCCATCATGGATGACCTCTCCCTCTACAATTCCTTCCATAAACTCCTCCATCTCATGTACATAGAAATGCGCAAGCTCCCAGTTTTCAGCCTCTCCAGCAAACCAGGCTTTTCCAAAATACAGCTGCAAACTTCCCATGGTCTGCACCAACATGTGACTCTCATCTTCATGCTCTTCACCATGAGAATCTGCCGGCACTTTATGAAAAACCTCGCCATTCAGCGCTTTGATCTCTGCAGATTGATTGGCTAGAAAAAAAGATTGGGTGGCTACTCCAGCAATTAGAAGCACTACTAATACTGTTAGAACTCGCGTCATGTAATCATTTATTTAGATAATCAAAAAACGACTTTCAAAATTGATTGCGCCATACCTTGATTGAGGTATTTTTTTTTGCGCGTAGCGCGAGGAGAGTTTCCCTCTAGTCCGCTTGATCCTTTTCTCTAAGTGATGGATGCAAACCAATCCGCACCAACTCCAAATCGAAATAGACGGACGTGTTGGGAGGTACAATTCCCCTTGAACCCTTATGCCCGAAAGCTAAGTATGAAGGGCAATACACCCTTGATTGTTCACCTTCACGCATTTTTGAAAGAGCCAACTCAATTCCTTTCACCACCTGATCTGGTTTTCCATATTGGAAGTACAAGTAATTGGCAGAATCTCTGGCCACGTCAAAAATTGAATCATTCAAAAAGCAACCTGTAAGCCCAAGAGTGATGTCATCTCCACTTTCCACAGACTTTCCTTCTGTTTCGCTAAGCTTCTTGAAATAAATGCCCTCCACATATTCAAAATCAGTCAGAAGATTTCTGTCTGCAAGCACAGCTTTTATGAAAGCTTGTTCTTCTGCTTCTTGCTTTCTGATTTGTTCCGTCCGCCACGCCAGGTATTGCAAAGAATCCAAGGTGCGTATTACGTTTAATCTCAATTGCATCATCACCGTGTCTGCAACTGGCATTTCATCCACTGAAAACCCATCTAACAAACCTGATTTAATTGCTTTGTAGGGCAAGCGAAGTTCAAGGCTATCGTACGCCACACGTTTTCCGAGGACCAATTGAACGGTAGAATTTCCCACAAAGGGATTATCCTTCTGGCCCAATCCGAACTCAGTTTCATAAGTGAAACTCTCCTCGCGAAGCAAACCCAAAGTCACATGCCACTCCGAGTAATGCGCATCTTTTACTTGTAGTTCAGACTCTCCAAATCGGTTAAGTTTCACGTAAACCTCCTCATCTACATGCGAAAATCCCTCATAACGCGAACCACACCCAGATAGGAGAAATAGAAATAGGCCGAGAAATAGAAATAGAGAGCTACTGAAGTATGAGATATGAATATGATAAACTGATTTCATTGTGCATTGAGCAATTCCAAGTCATACAATAAGATTGCTCCAGTGGGAATTCGATCCCGATCTCCAGTCAGACCATAGCCCAATCTTGAGGGAAAAATCATTGTGGCTTTATCGCCAACGCGCATATTCAGGGCTGCTTCATGCATACCGCTGGCCACGTCATCTAGTCCAATTCGGAACATCATTGGCCCTTTAATATCACTGGAATAGCAGAGCGTATTGTCAAGCAAACGAACTTCATAATTGAATGTAACATCTTGTCCCTCAGAAGTTTCCAATCCGCCAGAGGTCTCATAGATCACATACCTCATCCCCGTTTTGCTCGTTTCCATCTTGAGCTTGTTCTTCTTCACATAATTATTAATGATGGCCTCTTCTTCCTGCAGGTTTTTGCGGTGCATCTCTATCAACTGCTCTTCAAGATTAGCAGGAGCTGGGCTCGATTTCTGATGATCATTTCCACAGCCAGAACAACCCACCAAAAACAGGGAAGTCAAAAAGGTAATTAGATTCACTGCTTTCATAATTCGTAGGATAGCGCTTCGCGATAGAAAGGAAGCAGTTTTTTCAATTTGTCCAAGGTCACATCTACTTTGTCATAGCTCACACCTCCGGCTGCATTGGTGTGTCCACCGCCCTTGAAATGTGAGCGGGCAAACTCATTCACATTGAATGTGCCTTGTGAGCGAAACGACATTTTCACCACGTTTGTGCCTTCTCGCACAAAAATGGCAAAGTTGACTCCGTGTATAGATAAAGCCTGGTTCACTAGGCTTTCAGTATCTCCGGGACGATAATTAAATCTTGTAAGTTCTTCTTCAGTGAGGGAAATAATGGCCGTATGAAACTCCGGCATCACCTCTAGCTTGTCTTTTAAGGCATAACCAATTAGACGCAAACGGTCTAACAAATTGGTGTCGTAAACCTTCCTGTGAATCTCGGCATGATCCACTCCGGCTTCAATCAATTTTGCTGCGATGTAATGTGTTCTTGCAGAAACACTAGGGAAACGGAAAGAGCCTGTATCTGTCATAATTCCACAGTAAAGACAAGTTCCTAGTTCAGCATTGACCAAATTACTGTTACCAGAAAAGTCAATAAAATCGAACACCATTTGTGCAGTTGAACACGCAGAAGTATCTGAAAAAGCAATTTCTGGGAAGCCCCCAGGTTGTTGATGATGGTCGATTAGAATGAATGGAGCCTCACTCTGTTCCAGACTCTCGGTCATGGATCCAGTTCGATTCAGAATGTTGTAATCCAAAGCAAAAATCAGATCTGAAGCTTCAATGGTGGCTTTTGCCAATTCAGGGTCGCGGTCAAAAATCATAACCTGATCATTTCCTGGCATCCATTGTAAAAACTCAGGATAATCATCCGGCACCATCACTTTCACATTCACTCCAAGCTGCTTAAGGAAATGATACATCCCAAGACTAGAGCCAATTGCATCTCCATCTGGAGACCGGTGTGCCGTGATTAGGACTTGCTTTGACTGTTGAACCATTTCCATGGTTCTTTTGATATTTGTTTGATCCAATGCTTTGATTTTAAGCAAAGATAACCAACTCGAATAGGCTACACCGGTCAATTATTCATCGATTACAAACAGTTTGTTTCAAATGGGTAATTTTGGCACTTCTGTTGCTTCATTGAGTAACACACATCAATCAGCTATGCGATATACTATCCTCTTTCTTTTTACTGCCCTACTTACTCTTACTAGCAGCGCTCCAGCGCACAAATTTCATTTCAGTTTCACAGAGGTGGTGCACAACACGCAGAATCAAAGTCTCGAAATCACTATTCGGATTTTTACAGACGACTTGGAAAACACGCTTCAAAGTGAACGTGAAGAATTATTACGATTGGGTGACGAACGAGAACATGAGGATGCAGACCTCTTGATTGAAAGTTACCTGAAAAACAATTTTAGCCTTCAAATAAACGGCACTCCCTTGGTATTGGATTTTCTGGGAAAGGAAGTGGATCATGACATTACTTTTTGCTACCTAGAGCTCCCACAAGTACCACCTACCAATGCAATGACCATTCAAAGCACCATTCTTTTTGAATTGTTTTCAGATCAGTTGAACCGAGTAAAGGTTGAGTTTAATGGATGGACTCGCACAGAGGATTTGGTAGCAAAACTTTCTGTAATGAAACTTTACAACTGATGACCAAGCCAGAGAAGGTTGAATACGTCATTAGCGAGTTGGAAAAACTCTATCCAGAGACTCCCATTCCTCTTGACCATAAAGATGCTTATACCCTTTTGGTTTCAGTGCTCTTGAGTGCACAATGCACAGACGAAAGGGTGAATAAGACCACCCCTGCCCTGTTCAAGCTTGCAGACAACCCTCTTGAAATGAGCAAGTTAGATGTTGAAACCATCAAGGCAATCATTCGGCCATGTGGGCTTTCTCCAGCAAAATCTAAAGCCATCCATAGGCTGTCTGAGATGATCATTGAAGAGCACAATGGAGAAGTTCCCAATTCTTTTGAGGCCTTGGAAGCGATGCCTGGAGTGGGACATAAAACAGCTTCCGTTGTCATGGCTCAAGCATTTGGAGTTCCCGCCTTCCCAGTAGACACGCACATTCACCGACTCATGTTCCGGTGGGGATTTACAAATGGGAAAAACGTGACACAAACAGAAAAAGACGCCAAGCGGCTATTTCCAAAAGAAAAATGGAACAAGCTCCACTTGCAGATAATATTCTATGGAAGAGAGTACTCACCGGCAAGAGGATTAGATATTTCGAAAGATTACATTACTTCGCGCGTTGGCCGCAAATCTGAGATTCTAAAATGGCAGAAATAAAACCATTCAAACGGGGGCTCATGAACAACTACAGAGCAAGTATGCCTTGGCCAGAAGTAGTAGCCAAAGACGTTCAGTTCCTCGTATCTAGCATTTTACTCAGAACAAAATACAAAGGAAAACTCCCCTCTTTGGTTTGTTACCCGCAGTTCCCAAGTAAAAAAACAAGTATTTACAAGATTTCATCGGCATTGGGATTGAGACTAACCAACAAAGAAATTGCACATCCTAAATTGGTGCTTTTCTTTGAGGACGCCACCGCCAAGGAGAGTGCTGAAGCCCAATATATCAGAAATCAAAAACACGTTCTCAATCACAAATGTGTTGATATCAGTAAAGTAAAAGTAGATCGTGAACACCTGAAGGCCTTTGGATACAACACGTTCATAGACCCGTTTACATTCGAAGGGATAGCGGTGGTCAAAAGTGACGAAAATGCTATGCACGATGGAGTTAAAATCACCTGCCCCATCAATTCAAAAGAAGTCGGAAAAATCTATCAAATTCTCATCGACAATTCCTTCAATTCAACACATGTAGTGGATATCCGGGTTCCGGTATTTCGTGGAAAGATTCCACTGGTCTATTTGAAGTACAAGACCAATGAAAAGCGCTTTACCAACGAGGTTGATTACACGGAACTAAAGACCACAGAAGAAGCCTTGACCATTGAGGAATGCCGAGCTATTGCTGCATTTTGCGAAGGCATGTCGGTAGATTTTGCTGAATTGGATGTGCTCAGACACAATGCAACTGGGAAGATCTATGTGATTGACGTGAATAACACTCCGTACGGGCCGCCTTCTGGAATGAAGGCAAATGAATCCAAACGCGCGGTTGAAATACTATCTAAAGCTTTCAATAAGGAGTTCTTATTGCCCTTAGCTCAATAAGAACTGCTTGAATTTTTCATAGTTGGCAGGCAAGACGATGCTGCTTTTTTCTAAATGAAGGAATTTTTCTAGTCTGAGTGGAATTTCAACTTCACTTCCTAAAACAGGATTCACGATATCGCCAAATTTTGCTGGATGTGCGGTTTCGAAAAACACTCCATACTCCCCTTCTCTTTGTAATTCTTTTAAAGCAGCATAAGCCACTGCCCCGTGTGGGTCACAGGTATAGCCATACTTCTCTTGAACTTCCTTGATTGTTTTACGCGTTTTAGTATCGTTCAAAGAAAACCCTTGAACCATGTCGGTCATCTTTACATCATGATCTTCGAAAAGCGACAACATACGTACAAAGTTGCTCGGGTTACCCACATCCATGGCATTGGAGATTGTAGCCACTGATGAGCGTGGTTCAAACTTTCCGCTGTCAAGGTATTCAGGTACGATGCTATTGTCATTTGTGGCAGCTATAAATCGTTTTACGGGGATGCCCATGCGGTACATGAGTAAGCCAGAAGCCAGGTTGCCAAAATTGCCACTTGGGATGGACAAAACCGTTTCAGGTTGATCTGCTTGTAAGACACACCAAGCATGATAAATACCTTGTGGCATCCAACGAGCTAGATTGATTGAATTGGCAGAAGTTAAATTTCGAGTGGACAATTCCTTGTCCATAAAAGCACGTTTGACCATGTCCTGGCAATCGTCAAAACTGCCTTGAACCTCGAGGGCTGTAATGTTCTGCCCAATGGTGGTGAGTTGCTGCTCCTGCAAATGAGAGATTCGTCCGCTTGGATACAGCAACACCACTTCAACTCCTTCTATTCCCAAAAATCCATTTGCCACTGCACTCCCAGTGTCGCCACTTGTTGCAACCAGTATTGTTCTTGGCTCAGAACTCAATTTGGAAATTGTGCGAGATAAAAACCGCGCACCCACATCTTTGAATGCAAGCGTGGGCCCATGAAAAAGCTCCAAAGTAGCCAGATCGACATCCAAGGAAACCAAGGGAATATCGAATTGAAATGTCTCTGCTATAATTTCTTCTAGTTCATTGTCCGTGAGTTCATTAACCACATATGGCCGCATCAATTCTACCCCAAGCTCAACAAGGCTAGCTTTTTTGAGTTCTGCCCACTTGCCGGCATGAACGCGGGGAATCAAGGCAGGGACCCATAATCCTTCATCGGGCGCAAGCCCAGAAAGAACTGCCTCTCTAAATCCTGAAGTAAGATTCCTGTTATGTGTGCTAATGAATTTCATATACCAACTGCTGTAACCCGCGCACCTTCACGCGCTATTTTTCCAGAATGAATATTGAATTTGATCTTAGATTTCTTGAAAACGTTATGTATGCTCTGTTGCACCTGCTCTGCCGTTTCTGCATTCTTACAGATCCAAAACATGGAGGGACCACTTCCTGAAATACCCCCGCCCAAAGCACCTGCAATCATTGCAGCTTCTTTGACTAGTTCAAATCCAGGAATGAGCGTTTTGCGGTAGGGCTCTGCTAGTAAATCCACCAGCGTGGCACTTAACAAATCCATGTCTCCAAGGTACAACGCCGCCACCAAACCGCCCAAATTGGCACTTTGCTGAATGGCATCTTTCATGTCTACTTGAGTGGGCAAAATCTTCCGGGCTTCACTTGTTCGAATGGAGATTTGGGGATGAATGATTACTACGTGCAATTGCTCAGGAACTGGTAATTCTATGATGTTCAAAGGATTGTACCCTTGCATCAATACAATACCCCCTAGCAATGCGGGAGCAACGTTGTCTGCATGTCTCGCTCCGGAAGCCAAAAACTCACCATCCATGGCCCACTCAATTAATACAGATGGGGTAAACTCTTGTTTAAGCAATGCCCTCACACCTTCAATTGCAGCGGCCGCACTTGCAGCCGAAGATCCAATTCCACTTCCG
>CAZKMC010000075.1:10415-11122 GCA_964553485.1 uncultured Comamonadaceae bacterium | reverse complement strand
ATCTAACCCCAGCAGTTTTACCCGCAACCGGGCCGCGCAGATCATGCAGGGCGCCGATACCATCGCGGCGGATGGCCGCGCGGAGTGCTTTGAACGATGAGGCAGGCATTGAACCCCGCGACCTGTTGCGGCATGGAAGTTCCATTGTCCAAGTCAGGTTTGCCATGAATATTCGCAATCAAGTTGTGAGGGGGGGACTCCTTATACATTCTCAGTGGTGGCCAACAACTTATGTACTTTTTCTGAGGCAACTATTTCACCAATTGTAATCTATTCTCCGCCGACAGCAGCATTTGATGCAACTCCTGTTCCTCAGTGTGTAAACACACCAGTTACATTCTTGAATTACTCCACTATGGGGTATTACAATCAGTGTGCGCAAGGTGGTTTATTTCTTTGGGATTTTGGCGACAATACTACCGCTGCCTCAACTACAAACGACAATCAAAGCCACTCATACACAGCCCCGGGTACTTACACAGTCACATTGACCGCATCGAATGCATGCAATCAGAATGACCCTTCGGTTTTTACTCAAGAAGTATGCATAGAAGAGGCTCCTATTGTGGCCTTCACGGCTGACCCCTTCATTGGCTGTGCTCCATTTACTTTGAATACCGTAAATAATTCTATTGTTGGTGATGTATGTAATATCAATTATGCGTGGGATGTTGATGTAAATTATCTTGAATGTACCGGCACAAATC
>CAZKMC010000075.1:9992-10405 GCA_964553485.1 uncultured Comamonadaceae bacterium | reverse complement strand
GGCTTTCAATTTGTTGGTGGTACCAATACGGCTTCTGCTGAACCTGATATCGAATTTCTATCCTCAGGTTCCTATACGGTTTCATTGCAAATGGTCAATTCTTGTGGCATTTTTACGGATGTTCAAAATGTGACCGTTCAGGATGAACCTGAGTTCATCTTAAGCACATTACCTACTATTTGCGCAGGTGAATCTGTTTCCCCCAGTGCAATTATAGACGATTGCCTAGCTCCAATTCTATCCACCGATTGGACCTTCAACGGAGGGACACCTGGCAGCAGCTCTTCGTCAAACCCAGGCAGTGTTAATTTTCCAAATGCGGGCACTTGGCAAGTAGAATTAGAAGTAACTAATGCTTGTGGAACGGTTTCCCAGCAGACACCTATTGTAGTTCAAGCATCTCCGATTATGAG
>CAZKMC010000075.1:0-9982 GCA_964553485.1 uncultured Comamonadaceae bacterium | reverse complement strand
ACTGTGCGCTGGACAATCAACTGTGTTAACGGCCACAGGTGCTCAGACATATTCATGGACCTTTGATCCGGATTTATCAACTACGTCTGGCTCAAGCACAACAGCCACACCCACTGGAACAAGTACATATACACTTACGGGCTATACTTCTGCCGGGTGCCCAGCATCAGAAAGTATTACTATAGATATTAACCCGCTGCCTCTAGTTGTTCCAAGTGGAACTTTCGAGGTTTGTGCAGGAAACTGTGTGGATTTGGGAGTGAATGTATCTGGTGGACAAGCACCATATACTGCTTATAGTTGGTCTCCGGGAGGAAGTTTGGATGATCCTAGTTCAGCAACTCCTGAGGCATGTCCGCTAGTGAGCACGAACTACAATGTGAATGTCACAGATGCCAACGGTTGTGTTGGAACGTCTATAGTTCCTGTGGATGTAAATCCTTTGCCAGTGGTGAATGCAGGCCCAAATACTCAGCTTTGTAACCAAGCGGTTGGTGAGCAGCTCACGGGATTTTCGCCAGTACCAGGTGGGGGAGAAAGTGGTGTTTGGACTGGACCTAATGTAAGCAGCGGGGGAGTATTTACTCCTTCTAGCACAGGAACATTCACACTCACCTACACCTTTACTGATGTAAATGGGTGTGTGAATTCTGATCAAATGGATGTAGAAGTGATCGAGCCTACTACAGCAGATGCTGGAACTGATTTAGAAGTTTGTGCAGATGGGGTTCCTTTTTTGATTAACCCTCCTACTCCAGGTGGGAGTTGGGCTGGGACAGGTGTAGATCCTGATGGGTTGTATACACCTGTTACTTCTGGACTTTTCACCTTGACGTATACGCTTGGTGGAGGATCATGTTTGTCTATAGACGAAATTGAAATTGAAGTATATGATCTGCCTACTGTTATGGCTGGCGCCGATGAGGTGATTTGCGCTGGAGATAGCGTTCAGCTGAACGGGTCTATTTCGGGCGGAATGCCTCCTTATACGAATTACGCATGGTCTCCTGGCGGTGCTTTGTCAGATCCTGCAGTACTAAACCCATGGGCTTCGAACCTGAGCACTCAGGTCTTCACATTAAGTACAGAGGATTCAAACGGATGTATTAATTCAGATAACGTTTCAGTGGACGTGTTGACTTCACCAATCGTAGAAGCTGGCCCAAACATCACGCTATGTAATCAACCAATCCCTGAACAATTAGCTGGGTTTAGTCCAATTCCTGGTCCAGGAGAAACTGGCATTTGGACAGGTCCGGGTATTACCGTAGGAGGTGAATTCACACCATCTGGCCCTGGCATATTTACCGTTTATTATACGTTCACAAATGTTGCGGGATGCTTGGATTTAGACAGTCTGAACGTGACCGTAGCCGACCCAACATTAGCGGATGCAGGAAGCGATTTTGGAATTTGCTTAAATGAACCAGCCGTTCAATTGGCCGCTGCGGGTATTTGGTCTGGTACGAATGTCACCAGTGGTGGATTGTTTACACCCTCTTTAGATGGGACCTTCACTTTGACTTATACAATCGGTACGGGCACTTGTGAAAATTCAGATGAGCTAGATGTAACTGTTCATACTCTTCCAACCGCCCAAGCAGGTGCAGATCAAACTTTGTGTGAAGCCGATTCGGTCCAACTATTCGGTTTTGCCGTAGGAGATAATCTACCAATTACAAGTTACTTATGGACAGGTGGTCTTTCCATCTCAACACCAAATCAAGCTACTACCTGGGTGAACCCTTCAAGCACCCAGATCTATCAATTGACAGTAGAAGACAGCTTCGGATGTGTTGATATTGATGATGTAACGGTAAATGTAAATCAACTGCCCGCTGTTGAAGCTGGCCCAGATATTACAGTGTGTGACCAGCCAATTTCTGAAATGCTTTCAGGCTTTAGTCCAATTGCTGGAGCTGGTGAGCTTGGAGAATGGACTGGGACAGGAATTATTGATCCATCTGGAGAATTTCAAAGCCCTGGGGTTGGAACATACATCTTGACCTACACTTTCACTGATGTGGTTGGGTGTGTAGCTTCTGATTCTTGTGAAGTTTCAGTTGTCGCTCCGGTTGATGCGGACGCAGGACCAGACCAGGAAATATGTTTGAATAATGGTGTATATCAATTGCAAGGATATTCACCATTGGCTGCTGTGACATGGTCAGGAGTGGGGATTATAGACTCGGAATTGGGGGTTTTTGATCCATTGATTAGTGGAGTAGGAGTATTCGTTTTGACAATAGAATTTGGGAGCGAGACGTGTTATTCCTCGGACGAAGTCCAAATGGAAGTAATACCTCTTCCAGTGATTGATCCGGGAATGGACGAAACATTTTGTGGAAATGTTAGTATTCAGAACCTTGAGACATTTGACCCCATTGGAGGTACTTGGGAAGGAGTAGGGATAGTAGATCCGGCTACAGGCACTTTTGATCCATCTGTTGGAGAAGGGGTTTATGATTTGATTTATTGGTACGCGGATCCTCTTACTGGATGTGCAGACACCACTCAGAAAACAGTTACTGTTGCTCCGGTGCCGAATGCAGATTTTACTATTGCCCCTTTAGGGTGTACTGATGCGCCAGCTGATATCGAAAACATCTCTACTGGTGCTACAATTTATTTGTGGGAATGGGGAAATTCAGGCACAAGTGTCGGTGCAGACCCGAGTTATACTTATCCTGATGAAGGAATTTTTGATGTGCAATTGATAGCAATCAATGATGCCGGGTGTGAGGACACTTTGATGCTTTCAACGGAAATAATCAACCCTCCAATGGCTTCCTTTTCACTGACTCCGGTAGAAGGTTGCGCACCTTTAGAAGTTGCATTTACAAATAATTCGATAGGCCAATATTTAGAATACGAATGGGATTTATCCATTCTGACAACTCAAGACGCATTGCCCGCCAACCAGATTTATACGCAAGGAGATGACGTGCTGGAGTATCCGATTTCTCTCATTGCCACCAACTTCTGCGGGGTGTCTGAAGCCCTAGATACAGTTGTAGTTTTGCCCCAACCTATTGCAGGTTTTGGCACTGACTTGGACGAATTTTGCTCCCCATGGACTGTGAATATCAATAACATTTCGGTAGGAAATCCAGACACAAATGAATGGGATTTTGGCGACGGAACCACAAGTGGAATGGAAGAACCGTTGACTCACACTTATTACACAGATTCAGTTGCTACAGATTATACTATTACGCTAATTACTACCAATGAATGCGGTGTGGACACTTTCGCATATACTATTACGGTATTACCAAATACAGTAACGGCATTTTTCAATACAAATGTGATAGAAGGTTGTTCTCCACTGGAAGTTGAGTTCACTGATTTCAGTGAAGGTGGTACAGTAATATCTTATGACTTTGGAGATAATTCGGTAAGTAGCAACCCTAATCCAACTCATGTCTATTTGGATAGTGGGACATACACAGTTCTTCAAACCGTTGATAACGGATGTAGCTATGACACTGCATCGGTGGACATTACGGTTTTTCCATCACCTGATCCCGCATTTATAACTGATGTCCCGAATGTTTGCCAAAATCAGGCTGTACAGTTCATTAACCAAACTGAGGACATCAATAATGCAACTTGGGATTTTGGAGACGGAAACATCTCCGATGATACCAATCCTATTCACCTCTATGAAAACGGTGGAACCTATACTGTGACGTTGAGCGTGACTTCAATGTTCAATGAATGTCCCGCAACTGTAAGTCAGACATTCACCGTGTTTGCTGCCCCGGTTGCTGAATTTGTTGTGAATGAAGATGTCGGTTGTAGCCCCTTCACAGTGAGTTTCGCCAACACCACTGAAAACGGCCAATTCTATTCTTGGGACTTTGGTGATAATGAAATAGGCAGTGATGAAGATGAGCAACACATTTATTACAACGATACTGGTGATCCGGTGAGCTATACCATCACTATGATAGCACAGAATTTTCAATTGTGTGCAGACACTTTTAGTGCAAGTATTATTGTTTCTCCCACGCCAGTGAGTAATTTTTTAATGGATATTGAATCGTCGTGTTATACCCCAGCAACGGTTCAACTTACAAATGCGAGTATCTATGCAAATAATTTTGATTGGGACTTTGGATTGTTTGGTAGTTCAGATATTCAGAACCCCTATATAACTGTTGATCAAGTGGGCACGTGGCCTATATCTTTAACGGCGAGTAATGCATACGGTTGTCTCCACACTAGTTCGCAGAATTTTGTGGTTCATCCTCATCCGGAAGCTTCATTCACTGCAAACCCTGGCTGGGGGTGCATTGACTTGCCAGTAAGTTTCACAAATACTTCCACTGAAGGCGCTTCGTTTAACTGGGACTTTGGTGATGGGTCTACATCCACTCAAGGCAACCCATTGTATACCTATGAGGATGCAGGTTATTTTGGAGTGACCCTTGTGGTGACTTCTGATCAAGGTTGCCAAGACACGTTGAGTGTCCCCAATTTGATTGCGGCATATCCGCTTCCAATTGCTGGATTTGAAATTGAACCAGAAGTAATGTCAATTTATGATCCGATTGTACAATGCATTGATGACTCTGAAGGTGGATACCAATGGTTCTATAATTTCGGAGATGGGTATGGTTCAACAGATGCAAACCCTGCTCATGAGTATGCGATACCAGGCACTTATCAGATTGAACAATTGGTGATCAATATTTTTGGCTGTGAAGACCGTTCATATGGAGAGGTCACTATTGAAGAGGAGTTTAACTTCTACGTGCCAAATACATTTACACCGGATGCCGATGGAATCAATGATGTCTTTTTACCAGAAATTTTAGGTAAAGGCCTGATTGAGTTTTACGAATTCAGAATCTACGATCGTTGGGGAGTTCAAATTTTTGAGTCCAATGATACTGAGGAACCTTGGCTGGGGGATTACCGTGAACATGAGTCCTTTTATGTGGAAGATGATGTTTACGTTTGGCAAGCAAAAGTGCGGCTCAAAGGCGCAGAAAAATCACAGTATTATTACGGCCATGTAACAATGCTCCGCTAACGAATAAATACAAGTTTGTTCACCGCTGCTTTCGTTTTGAAATTCCCAAAAGCTACAGTGGCTTGATTTCCTTCTAATTCAATAACAGTTCCTTTTTCTTTTCCATTTAATAGTCTAACAGTAGAACCTTTTGTGATCTTCTCTTGATTTTGTTTTGCTTTTGGCTTTTGTTTTTTGGACTTCTCTACAGTAGCTTTTTTTAGTTTTTCCTGCTTTTTATGATCCTCAAGTTTTGATTTTTCAACGGCCAAATATTTTCTCACTTCCTCAACAAGCTGTTTGTTCTTATTCTTGGAAGAAACATCATAGTGGTCAATGAAAGAGGACATTTTCTTACCCCTGTGTAAATGCACGTTATTCCTTTCTGTATGCTCTTTTTGTACAGAGAGTTTTTCATCTAGTTCACTTTTTTTTCTATCGGCTTCCAACTTAGACTTCATGGATTCACTTTCCGACTTAAGATTGCGGTCTATCAGTTTTTTCAGCTGATTTTTCTCAGCCTGCAAGTCAGAAATCAGTTGGTCTAATTTCACTTTTTTCGAATCCAGACGAGATTTTGCAGATTCAATAAGTTTTGGATCTATGCCGTTGATTGTGGCAACTTCAAAGGTAAACGAGCTCCCCGGTTGACCAATGTCCAGTTTGAAAAGTGGCTCCAGAGATTCCCGATCAAATAGCATGGAGCCATTAATTGCATTCTGCAATTCGGCAGCTTTTAGCTTGATGTTACCGTAATGCGTTGTAATGACTCCAAAACTCTTTTTCTTGTAAAGCTCTTCGAAGAATACTTCTGCAAGTGCCCCTCCCAATTCAGGATCTGAACCTGTCCCAAATTCATCGAGTAGTAGCAGTGTTCGGCGATTAGATACTTCCAAGAACTGCTTCATTCTTTTTAGCCGGTAACTGTATGTACTTAGTTGATTTTCGATGCTTTGGTTGTCCCCAATATCCGTTAAGATTTGCTGAAAAATACACATGGTACTATTCGGATGTACTGGAACCAATAGACCACTTTGCAACATTACTTGGATGAGACCAACGGTTTTTAAAGTGATACTCTTCCCGCCTGCATTAGGCCCTGAAATCACCAACATTCTGGCATGTTTGTTCATCCTTAATGTTTGAGGATGAGTCTTGTTTCCAGTTTTTTGATTTGTAATCCACAGGATAGGGTGGAAGGCGTCTATTAAGTTTAATTCAGATTCCTTAGATAAAGCGGGAAGATTGCCGTTTAACTGATTGGCAAGCCTCGCTTTTGCATTTAAAATATCAAGTTCCACTAAGAGATATTGATATGCTTTTATCAATGGTAGTGACTTACCTAGCTCCTTGGTGAGTACAGAAAGGATCTTTATTATCTCTTTTCTTTCGTCATCTATAAGCATCTCTAATTCAAAGTTCAGGGGAACATTGATTTGAGGTTCGATATAGGTAAGAGTTCCGGTTTTAGAGCTGCCTAGAACCATTCCAGGAACCCGACGTTTGTGAGAGCTCTGAATTGAAAGAACGCGACGTTCATGCAGGAAGACTTCCGTAATATCCCCTAGCAGCCCTTTTTCTGCTAGAAGCTGCAACTCTTTGTTAAAGTTCCGGTTTATTTTACGTCGAATGGCGGCGATTTCCTGTCGTATACTGCTCAATGCTATAGATGCGCTGTCTCGGACATCTCCCTTTTCATCAAAGACGGCAATAATGGGATTTTCAATTTCTGATGTTACATAACACCGATCAGCTAAGTTCTTGATATTGGTGTACCGATCTCCGTGTTCCAAAGTAAATTTCATTACTTCATTTACAAGCCGTGTTGCTTGAAGCAGCGACTGAAATGAAGGTTCTGTTAATACAGAATCTCGTATTTCGAGAAGCGTAATTTCTTTCTGAAGTTCGTTAAATTCTATTCTGGGAAATCGAAGTCCTTCTCTTTTGACTCTTACATATTCGTCGGTCAAATTCAGTACCCCTGATAGTTTTTGAAAGTCCGAAATTGGGGTCAAATCAACAACCTTCATTTGTGCAGACGGGCCATGGCAATAGTTGTGGAGCATGACTTTGATTAAGTCGAACTCCAAATCAGAAGATGTTTGTGCATCAAATTGCAACATGAACGGTTTTGTTTTAGCCCTCTATTTTAGAAAGATATGCATGGTGTTCTGATAGTACATAATCAATTATGGCCTGTGGCTCTCTGGCATCCATCCACACAATGTCCTGCCTTTTTTTGAACCAAGTCCATTGTCGTTTGGCAAAGTTGCGCGTATGCTGCTTTATTTTCTCAGTGGCCTGCCCCAAAGAGCAATTACCTTCCAAATATTCAAAAAGTTCAACGTATCCAACTGTCTTTAAGGCATGAGCCCCTTTCAGATGAAGACATGATTCTGCTTCTTCTAACAGCCCTTCTTCCAACATTTCGTCAACTCTTTGATTAATCCGGTCATATACCCATTCCCTAGGACCATCCAAACCAATGACAAGATGTGTAAATTCTCTTTTGGATTTTGATTTGTTGAGATATGAAGAATAGGGTTTATTAGTTCCAAGGCAAACCTCAAGTGCCCTTATCACACGTTGTGGGTTTTCTAGGTCAACGGTTACATTCGGATCAAGTATTAACAGTTCATCTACCAAGGGCTTTATTCCATGAGCATTGAACCTCTCATTCAATTGATCACGGAACTCTGGAGATTTCGGTAGATCATCGAATCCGTCCAAAATAGCTTTCACATAAAGTCCTGATCCTCCTACCATCACTACGCTTGAGTGTGTTTGGAAGTGGCTTGACAAGAAATTGATCACATCTCTTTCAAACTGACCAGCGCTATACTCCTGGTAGAGTTCTAGAAAATCTACAAAATGGTGATTGACCGACTTTAATTCAAATGGAGTAGGCTTTGCCGTGCCAATGGAAATGTCTTTGAAAAATTGCCTTGAATCGGCAGAAATAATTTCAGCATTTAAGGCCTTGGCTAATTCAAGGGAGACATCGGTCTTTCCTATTGCAGTAGGACCAACTATGACGACCAAAAATCCCTCAGTCATGTCTTAAATATACTCCTCTCCTAAATCATCCAGACTGCCAAACTCATCTTCACCATAACCGTCATCTTCGAGATAAGCATCTATTTCCGGATCACCGGTAAGTTCTTGTTTGTGTTCAGGCTCTAAGAAGTCATCAAAAAGGTCTAATTCTTTTGAAAGTTGATCCGGTGATTCTCCATATTTCAAAGCAACTCTTGGATAAATGGAAGAGGGGCGTGATTTTCTCACTTCAATTAATTCTATGTAGAAACACCACATTCGTAAAAAGTCATAGACATAAATGACCTTGTCATCTGGATCACGAACAATATCATGAAGCATGGTGGCAGACATGGCCTGGATGCCAGTGGCTTTAGCCTTTTCAGGCAAATCCATATCCATGAGGGAGATCTCTGTCCCACGTTCCCACTGATCGTTGCTTTGGTAGAAACTTGCCATTTCTCCCTCTGAAAAATCAAATGCACTTAAAATAGACTCGTGGAAAGAGCGGAAATTGTCGTCTGTTTTGATTTCAATATCTCTGAAGACATCTTCTTCAGTATCAATGACTACTCTAAACTTATAAATGCTCATTTCCTTCTACCTTTTAGTTGCAAAGGTAGAAAAAGCACCTGTTTATAGACAGAAAATTAGACTGCATTCCATGCGTGGACTTCCTCCATTCATGGATTGCCTTTTTTGAGTTATCTCAGGATTGGCTTCCGGAGCGTCTGAACTCCAGTTTGTATTTCCCCATCCATACCCAGCAATGATGTCTGCGTGCAGTCTTAGTTTGTCAAAACCAAGGTGTAATCCACCGGCAAAACCCGCCTGTGAATTCCATCCAAATCGATGACTCATGGAAGGGTTTGAAATCTTAAGTCCCTTGTCAGAAAAGGTGATTCCGTCCCACTGAAGTTCAGAGAACCGCCTTACTCTTCCATATACAGATATAAATGGGCCTGTAAATTGATCACTTTTATAATGATTAATGTAATAACGAAGCTCTGGAAAAATACCAAATCCCTTTACTGAATAGCTGTCAAGACTTGCATGCAGAATGTTTTTTCAACTGTGCGTATATCGTCCAAATTCAATTGTAGCACTTGCTGTGAAAGAATGATAAAGTTGTTGTTCCCATGAAAGCCCAAAAACGTGGGCTCCAGTCATGACATACGTATTGCTCAACCCAATTGGTTGTTTGCTTTTTTGCGCTGACAGTCCAAAGACAGAAAACTAGGATATGAACAAAATGAGTAAACAGCACATTAAGGAATTGTTAGGTCCCTATATATTCGTGGGTTATGCTAGTTGCGTTTGTAGTTCATCGACTGATATCTCATTGTGAGAAGCATGATAAACCACTTTTTCATTTTTCAATAGAATAAGCTGTGGAGATTCATGCGCAATGTTGAACTTTTGAGCTATAATATTTGAAATGTCGCGGTGTCTGATAAGGTCCAGGAAGTAGATAGACGTCTTAGCAGGATCTAAATTCCAATTGAGCTCCAAGGTCTTTTTAGCCATAAAACTGACAGAACATCTTGTGCTGTGTTTAAAAAGCACAACATTCCTTTTTAATGACTCAGCAACAGCTTGTTCTAAATCTTCGGAAGTGGTGAGTGATTTCCATTGAATTGAATTCATGGTTCTAGCGGCTGAATTGGTTAGCTTTGCAGTCCAAAATTAAGGAATACATGGATACCCGCATTATAAAGATTGCAATTGCCCTTGGAGCACTAGCTTATACAGTTTATTTATTCTGGACTAGTCATTGGGGAAGTGGAATTGGGATG
This sequence comes from uncultured Comamonadaceae bacterium, assembly GCA_964553485.1. GTDB lineage: Bacteria > Bacteroidota > Bacteroidia > Flavobacteriales_D > Sanyastnellaceae > CAZKMC01. Next base: position 130 of record CAZKMC010000075.1, on the reverse strand, counting down.
ATCTTCGTAACTGCTATTCTTGGAGTACTTATTTTCAGGAGTATCAGATTGATCATCGTTTTTTTCCGACTCAGACAGCAAAAAATGGACAAGGCCAAAATTTGGCTTTTAAGAATCAATCCTGATAAAC
>CAZKMC010000074.1:0-11134 GCA_964553485.1 uncultured Comamonadaceae bacterium | reverse complement strand
CCAAGTTTCCCGTGGGCTCATCAGCCAGAATAATACTAGGGCGATTTACCAAAGCCCTGGCAAATGCAACACGTTGGCGCTGACCACCACTTAATTCATTGGGTTTGTGAGACATCCGATCTGCAAGACCCACTTGTGCCAACACTTCCTTCCCTCTTTCATCTCGCTCAGATTTGGAATAACCACCATAAATCAATGGCAGCGTTACATTCTCCAAAGCCGTGTAACGAGGTAGCAAATTGAAAGTCTGAAAAACAAAACCAATTTCCTTGTTTCGAATTCCTGCAAGCTCATCGTCAGATAGCTCACTCACCATCTTTCCATTCAGCTCATACTGCCCAGAAGTAGGCGTGTCTAAACACCCGAGCATATTCATCAATGTAGATTTGCCAGATCCTGAAGGCCCCATCAAAGCCACATATTCATTCCTGCTAATGTCAAGATCTACTCCATTGAGGGCCCTGACAATCTGCTCCCCAACTTGATAAACTTTTTCAATATCTCTGATGTAAATTAAGCTCCTTGACATAAGACAAAGATAATCAGCAACCCATGTAGTCAAAGTAACTTAACAAGTTTTGCAAGAATATCATAGTACGAGGCAACCTACAAGGTAAAAAACGTATCATTAAGGCAAGAGTGGAATGTCCATTTTTCCTTTGCCCTATCTGGCGAGGAGAGATTCATTCGCCATTTTTAATTGCATTGAACAAGAAAATAGTATTTTCATCCGCTGTAACATTCAGACAATGACACGATATTTTGCTTTCCTAATTGCCTTGGTTTTTGCCCCACTTTTTAGCTCTGCTCAAATCCAAGTGGAATATATTACTCCTGAACTAGCTGTTGAAACACTGCTAGGAGATGGAGTTGACGCCTTCAATGTTACTTTTTCCGGAGACCCAATGCAACTCGGTTATCTAACCGGTGGAGCTGGCACTATTTTTCCTTTAGAAAGCGGAATTGTTCTAGCATGCGCTGATACTGAAAACCTTGAAGATGATTTAGGAAATGATTTGTTCGGAACAGGAATTTCAGGCGACCAAGATCTTCTTGACATTGCCAACAGTGTCCCTGGTTTAATTGGGCAAAACTTCAGCGTATCCGCTGTAAATGATATAGCAACACTCGAATTCGATTTTACAACCGCGGGAGACAGTTTGAAATTCAACTATTCTTTTGGTTCCGATGAATACCTAGAATGGGTGAACTCATCATATAACGATGTGTTTGCATTCTTTCTCTCAGGACCAGGAATTGTAGGGCCGTATGCTGCGCCTGCTGGTTTTCCTGATGGTGCCATCAACATCGCTTTTGTTCCGAACAGCGATCCAGTTCTTCCAATTACCATTTCATCTGTAAATGATCAGTTGAACGCTGGATACTACATCGATAATTTTGCCAATATCGATATCAACCAAGATGGTTTTACCGTGAGCTTAACCGCAGAATATCAAGTTCAATGTGGAGAAACCTACCACATCAAACTCGCCATTGCGGATGGATCAGATACTGCACTCGAGTCTATTGTTGTTTTAGAGGCTGGAAGTTTTTCTTCCAACGATATTTCAGTTGAAGCCAGCGTGCCAGATGCTCCGCCTTTCCTACCTCCGTTGACCTGTGTAGAAGGTTGCCTTGATGGAATATTTACTGTCTTCAGGCCAAATGAAAATGTTTTGGACACGCTGTATATCACTGTTGGAGGATCTGCAGATTCAGGTGCAGATTATCAGGCCCTACCAGAATTCATTGTGTTTGGAGAAGGAGAGCTCACCTTTGACATTGACCTGACCACTACCTATGACCAGATTACAGAAGGCACGGAACAGGTTACTATCCAATATGTGTATTTCAATAGTTGTGGAGAAGCAGACACAGTCTTTGCCTATTTGAACATCCTTGATTACGTAGATCCCGTGCTGGATTTTCCAGAAACAATATTCTTATGTAATGGAGAAAGTCAAACAATTTCAGGAACTCCAGACAATGGGCTTGCGCCTTGGACATATGAATGGAGCAACAACTCAAATTCTGCCAATGTAACCGTTTCTAGTGACGATGTGGGATTGTGGTCACTTTCGGCCACAGACTATTGTGATTTTACAGTGATAGATTCATTCCTGGTTGAGATACCCACGCCTTTCACTTTTGTAGACGAAGCTGTAATATGCTTTGGCACTCAGTCTGACCCAATTGCTATGGGAGGTTCACAACCTTATATCTTCACCTACCCAGAAGATTCTCTTGAAGTCACAGGAGCTGTGTTCAGTGGAATCTTCAACGGGAATTATGTGATTGAAATCGAAGATCAATGCGGAGAAACTGGAACCACTTATTTAGAGGTGACCACTTGTTCAACGCTTATTCCTAATGTATTCACTCCAAATGGCGATAACCAAGGACTCAACGAGTATTTCTACATTCAAGGAAATGAAGGATTCCCAGGAAGCAGACTTGAAATCTACAACCGATGGGGAGACCTAATCTATGAGGATGACAGTTATGATAACAACTGGAACGGCCAAGATTTTGTAGAAGGCACATATTATTACATTTACCTCCGTTCTGACGGCGAAAAACACACAGGAAGCTTTACTCTACTTAGATAGTTTTCTCCACCATTAGATAAGGGGCTGACCGGTCATTTCAAGTGGCTGTTTCAGCCCCATTATTTTTAGGACTGTTGGAGCTACATCCGCTAACACTCCATTCCGTGCATCAGTTACCTCAGGCGCAATAACAAATACCGGAACCGGATTCGTAGTATGTGCCGTGTTGGGACTTCCATCAGGATTCACAGCCTTATCTGCATTTCCATGATCTGCTATGATGATGAAGGTGTAATCGTGTGCTTTTCCTGCCTCTACCACCTGTCTTAGACAATCGTCTGTGGTTTCTACCGCTTTTACAATGGCCTCAAAAACGCCAGTGTGTCCTACCATGTCTGGATTCGCAAAATTGAGCATCACAAAGTCCGGTGATTCAGCATTCAATTCGGGCACAATCAAATCCACAATCTCCTGCGCGCTCATCTCAGGTTTGAGATCATAGGTTGCTACCTTAGGAGAATGAGCCATCATACGTTGCTCACCTTCAAACAGCTCTTCCCTGCCTCCAGAAAAGAAGAAAGTAACGTGCGGGTATTTCTCAGTTTCCGCTATTCGAATTTGTTTTAGCCCTTGTGTTGCTATGACTTCACCAAGTGTCTTCTGCAAATTGTCTTTGTCATACACCACCTGGACATTCTTGTACGTGTCATCATAATTGGTCATGGTGTAATAATGCAAGTCAAGTGGCTCCATCCCAAAATCTGGAAAAGCACGTTGCGTGAGTGCCTCGGTAATTTCTCTGCATCGATCTGTTCTGAAATTGAAACAAAGCACTACATCGCCGTTTTGAATTACTGCTTTTGCCTTTCCAGAAGAATCTACAATAGATGTGGGCTCAATAAATTCGTCGGTGATTTTGTTGTTGTAAGATGCTAGCATTGCTTCATCCACATTGGTGAAGGGCTGGCCCTTTCCTCGCGCTAACAGCGCAAAAGCTTTAGAAACACGTTCCCACCTTTTATCTCTGTCCATGGCAAAGTATCTTCCTATGATACTCGCTACATAACCAGTTGTGCTTTGCATGTGTTTCTCCAGATTCTGCAAGCATTCTCTTCCAGATTTTGGGTCACAATCACGGCCATCTGTGAAAGCATGGACCGCTACATCAGTCAATTCTTGGTCTTTGCAGAGTGTCAAAAGAGCATGCAAATGAGCTTGGGAACTGTGCACACCGCCCTCAGAAACCAAACCCATTAAGTGCAAAGTTGTTCCATTCATTTTAGCAGTATGAATGGCCTGGAGCAGAACCTCCTGCTTGAAAAATGACCCGTCTTGAACGGCATTGTTGATTCTTAGCAAATCTTGATAGACAATTCTGCCTGCACCTATATTCATGTGGCCTACTTCGGAATTACCCATTTGTCCCTCGGGTAAACCTACATTTGGCCCATCTGTGAGCAATTCTGCATGAGGTACCGTCTTGTAAAGAGAGTCCACAAATGGAGTATTGGCCATGTAGATGGCGTCACTTTTTGTTGAGTCTCCATGTCCCCATCCATCAAGGACGATCAAACAAGTTTTATTCTTCGACTTCATGAATTTTTGATTTTCGGAAATGCCACTACAAACTTTGTCCCGGTGGGAATTCTATCTCCCACTTTTACAATTGCCTTGTGACTATTTGCTATTTTTTTAACCATGAATAAACCGATTCCAGTTCCTTGAGTGGCTCGGGTGTCTTCATTTCCAATACGATAAAACTTTCTGAAAATGAGCTTTTTTTCCTGGTCTGGAATTCCCGGACCATTGTCTGCAACGCTTAGTTCAACAGTTGAATCATGTATAAGTACTTCTACCAGAACGTCCTGTGCTGGAGGACTATATTTAAGTGCATTTTCAAGCAGGTTTGAAATCATCACATCAAGTGCAATGTCATTTCCCATAACCCTTGCTGCAAGTTCCCCTGACTGAAACTTAACACGTGAATGGTTCAAATTGGAACGATTGATACGGCTCACTAATTCTGAGGTGATTTGATTCAAATCCAGTGGAGACAATTGTTCTTTCTCATTTTGCTCAAGCCTGGTAGACCACAACACATTTCCCACAAGTTTATCTAACCTTTCAGCTTCTGCCCGGGCATCTGATAGCAACTCCAGCTGTTTGTTTCTGTCAAATTCTCTTTTTGAGAGTGTGTCGAGCATCAAAGTGATGGATGCCAAAGGAGATTTCAATTCGTGAGTAATTGCAAGCATAAAATTCCTTTCCTGCTGAGCCAACTTCTCATCTCGAATCAAGTTTCTTCTGATATACCATATCCCTACAAGGAGAAGTACAATAAAGACAATTCCTTCGCCAAGTATCATGGTGATCTTTGAAGAATATATCCTTTGCAGCGCTTCAGCAGTTGCAGGATCATCTACCAATGCCATTTGCGCGTCTCTTAATTGACGGTGCAAATCACTTAAATGGTACACCCACCAGCTTAACTGAAAAAACACGTAGGCAGCTAGTAAGTAGAATATAAAACGGGTGGTTTTGTGCTTAGGAGTCATTGCTACACAAAGATAGGGCACAAAAAAGGCCCCTGTTTAGGAGCCTTCATTATTTAACTGAGATATTATCTCGATTTCTTTGCCGCGTTAGTTCCACTCGGCTTAACTTCTTCTTTGCCTTTAGCAGTCATTTCTGGTTTTACCAAACGAACAACACCTTTTCTAATTATCAAATGCTCATCTGTCCCTGTGCGCGTAGTAACATCATAGTCGCCACAAACATGCCATCCATATGAAGACAATGTATTTAACGCATCAGCCAAGTTTGTATACGAAGCTTGTTTCAGCTCTTGCAATTCCAATCTAAACTCTTTGTCTCCATAAACAGAACCAATTGTAGTTCCGAATTCTACTCGAATCACCACTCTTCCCTGCACTTCGCCGATAGTCACATCACCATAAACGTAATTCTCCACTTTCACTTCATATTTCTCACCAGACTGCCCTTTCGATGCTCTTGAATTCTCTTGAGCAAACATCATTATAGGAGCCATTACCAATATCAAAATTGCGATCTTCTTCATGTTAAATGATTTAATGAGCGTTAAAAATACGCATTTGTAAACGATTCAAATTTAACGAAAAGTTAAAAAGGTGAAGGCAGGTGCCTCAAAACGAAATGCTGTTTGGGTGTTTCGGGACCATTAAAGAGCAATCCCATTTCGAATAAATCGATGCTCACGGAGAAATCAGCATCTAAAATCACCTTGTTCCAGGCTTCCTGCATATCGGCAGACCAATGAATGTCATCCACAATCACAACGGCGTCCTTGGTTAGATTAGGCTTGATCATTTCAAGATAGTTCAGCATGGCATCTCCCACATGATGTCCGTCTATGAACACCAGATCAAATGGCCCTTTTTGAAGTGCACCACTCAATGTTTTCTGAAAAGGACCTTGTATAAATTCGCATTTGTGGTCCACGTTTAGCTTTTTGCTTTGGGCCAAGGCCCGAAGAAGAATGTCTGGCGATCCCTCCAAGCTCATCACTTTACCGTCATTGACTGCATGTGCTAAATAAGCCGTAGTAATCCCAAGTGAAGTGCCAAGCTCCAATACATTTTTCACCTCGCGGTGGCAGGCCAAGCGAAAGATCAATTGAGCATAAGCCGCTGACTTAATTGATTTTTGGGCGATTTGCGCAACGGTTTTTTCAGAATGACCAGCATTTCCTGAGCCAGCTCCATAATCTTCCACCTTAATTTTGGTGTGATCCTCCTTAAGCACCTGTCTTAAATCCTCTATGGATGCGAAGCAGTAGAATTGGGTATTTGCCCGAATCACTTCTTGATACAATTCAAAGACAAACGGCGAATGAATGGCCTGTTCACCCTTGGATTTTAGTAGATATTTAAAGAAAGAAACGAGTCGAAACACCCTGCAAAGAAACTGCTTCTAAAAGGAATCCGAATTACTCCGCGAAAAAAATTAATGGACTCTTGCACGCATTTAAAATTCATCTATATTTGCAATCCCGTAAGAGAACGGGTATTACTTTGAAAAAGGGCTATTAGCTCAGCTGGTTCAGAGCATCCCGATTACCATCGGGAGAGTCACTGACCACAAACAAAGAATAATTAAGGGCGATTAGCTCAGCTGGTTCAGAGCACCTGCCTTACAAGCAGGGGGTCACTGGTTCGAACCCAGTATCGCCCACAAAAGGCTTTCCTCACGGAAGGCCTTTTTTAATTCCCGCAGTTCAATGCCATTCACTTACATACTACACTCTCATAAGCTCAACAAATTCTACATCGGTCATACATCTCCTTCTGTGGAAGAAAGACTCAAAAAACACCTTTCCAATCACAAGGGTTTCTCAGCACAAGCAAAAGATTGGCGCATTGTCTATTCAAGAGAGTTTGAGTCAAAAAGCAAAGCTTATGCTCATGAACGCGAGATCAAGAATTGGAAAAGCAGAGACAAAATAAATGAAATTATCAGCCAGAAATAGCTCAGCTGGTTCAGAGCATCCCGATGCAATCGGGAGGGTCACTGGTTCGAACCCAGTATCGCCCACAAAAGGCTTTCCTCACGGAAGGCCTTTTGTAATTCCCGCAGTTCAATGCATCCCGATGTATTCGGGAAGGGTCACTGGTTCAACCCAAGTATCGCCCATAAAAAAGGTCACTTAAGAAGTGACCTCAATAATGAATGAACCAGGCGTTAAGCCCATTCACTTAGAATGCCCCCAATCAAGGCGATGGTAATTATCCAATAAACTGAATTGATCAGAATGTATTTGAATCCTTTTCGCTCAAAAAGAGCATTTGTACCTAGGATTGGCATAATAATGAATAAGGCATCAAATCCGCCGTGGAAAGCACCATGACCAAAAGTTCTGTGCTTACTACCTACTAAATTCCATGACTTGGTTGTAGAGCTCTAAAGCAGATCCTGTGCCCTCTAGAAAGCCTGGCTCAGAGACAAACAAGGAGAATATGGCAGTTTGATGCACCACAATGAAGAAGACAAAAAAGCTAAGAAGGAAACTAAGAATATAACTGACAATTAAAATGACAGGCATATTTCCGCCTTTTACTTTTTCTTCTGTCATTCCTGCAGCATTCATCCACGCAGTACCAGCAAGTTTTGGATGATAATAAATGAAGCCAATAATCATTGGCACTAATGCAGCCAAAGCCACAACTAATAGATTGGGTAACATAACCTTAAGGTGTTGGTTTAGGTCAAGGTAAAAAGAAAAATGGAAAAACGCTCAAGTCTTCCTTCTAGGCAGGAAAAAAGACAATGCATGAATTTGTATCTTCCAGTAAACTCACTGGAATGTACACTTTTGATTAGGCCAGCCAGGGTTTACCTAGATAACCTCCGCTACGGTAAATACGCTTCCACCAATAAAGATTAGGTCATTTGGTGTTGCATAAAGTCTGGCAGCTTCATAGGCTTTCTTTACACTTGTAAAAACTTCTCCCCTGAGATGCTTGAACTGTGCCATTTGTTGGAGTTTCTCAGCGTCCAATCCTCGAGGGATGTCCGCTTTGCAAAAATAATAAGTGGCATGCTGAGGGAATAGATCAAGAATTGCATCCACATCTTTGTCGCCAACAACTCCAAGGACCACATGCAGATCATGGTAATCCATTTTTTTGATGGTATTCAACACCATGGTCAGTCCATCCACGTTGTGCGCGCAATCTGCCACGGTAAGTGGTTTCTCACTCAAAATATCCCACCTACCTCTTAAATTGGTGTTCTCTTTGACTTTGGCAAAACCCCGTTGAATGGCTGTATTGTCAATTTGCCATCCTTTTGACCTCAACTGAGCCAAAGCTAGAAGCGCAGTTTTTCGATTTTGGTCCTGATATGGCCCCACCAAATCGCTTGGGATGTTTTGGATTTCACTATCACGCACAGTGGTCACTGAGGTGTGCATTTCTTTTGCTTTATTCTCGAAAACACCATAGACCTCATCCGCCATTTCTCCAAGAACCACGGGAACACCTTCTTTGATGATACCAGCTTTCTCTGCCGCTATTTGCTGTAAAGTATCCCCCAAAAATTGAGTATGATCAAGTCCTATGTTGGTAATGACAGAAATCTCGGGAAGAATGACATTGGTTGAGTCCAATCTTCCTCCCATTCCAGTTTCCATAATGGCAATGTCAACTTCGCTAAAGTTGAAATACTCCAGCGCCATCAAAAAAGTAATCTCAAAAAAGGAGGGCTCGATTTCTTCCCAATGTTTTTTGAAGTGATTTACAAATTCAACGATCCAAGTTTCGGGAACTTTATCTCCATTCACTCGGATCCTTTCTCGAAAATCTTTTAAATGTGGCGACGTATACAAGCCAACCTTGTAGCCTTGTTCTTGTAGAACGGAGGCGATCAAATGGCAGACTGAACCCTTTCCGTTTGTACCTGCCACATGCACATATTTCAAGTTCAATTCTGGATTACCCGCTAACTCGCACATTTTGAGCGTATTGCTCAAATCAGCCTTGTATGCTGCACCACCAATGCGTTGAAACATGGGCAGTTGGCTAAAAAGAAATTTGACAGTATCAGCGTAAGTCTTCATGTACAGGAGGAATCTCCATGAAGATAGTGGTTGCTCGTGAGGCTATGTGAAATGAAAAATTATTTTGTCAACAGGAAACTGACAATGTGTTATTTCAACTCAAAAAGGAAAGTCATACTTCCTAGTTGCGATGGGGGAGCATCCTTTTTGACAGAGAATCGGGCGGTCTTGGCCGCTTTTTCCGCAAGGGTGAAAAGGTAATCGCTGGTAGTTGTACTCAAATTATAATTTCGATCAGTCGAGGTGACCTTGCCATCACGATCCACACGTATATCAAGGACAACTTTCCCCTTTTCTTTTGGCTTTTCAGATAGTTTTGGCTGGCCTACCATTCCTCTACCGGAAAGTGCCCAACCGATTCCTTCTCCTTGAACCACACCTTTTCCGTCGATGTTTCCATTCGGATCACCTTGGTTGCCTGTTCCGCTTGTAGTTCCTTCTGATCCTCCACCACCGCTGGTGTCGTTGATTTTATCTAAAATACTGCTCAATCCAGAAGACACGGTCTTTTCAGGTTCAACAGGATCAGTTTTTTCTGTCTTTGTGCTGGTTGGAGTACTTACATCACTAGTTTCTTGCGTAACAATTTCCTCGGCCGTATTGGTTTCAACGGTGCTAGATTGACTCATTGCTTCTTCCACTACTTCCTGAACTTCTTCAGAAGGCACTTCGGATTCACTATCGCCACCAGCATCTGCCGAATCACCAAAATCCGCCATTCCCACAGCTACAAATTGATCGCCTGGGGGTGGATCTTGAATTGAAAAAGCGGTCATGAAGATACAGAGAACAATCAGTCCAGCAAAGATCAAGAATGCCAATACACCCGCTTTGATCCGGTCTTTATTTTCTATTTCTTCTCTTGTTGTCATGGTGTGTCTTTTTTGGGACTAGAACCCAACATCACTTTCCATTCATTGGCTTTAGCCATTCCGATTACTTCTACAGTAGCTCCGGTTGGAACGTCCTTATCTACTTGAAGAAAGAGAGTCTTCTCAGACATGTCTTCCATCCTTACTTTCAGGATGTTCTCCAAATCTGACTTTTCAATCAGGCCACTGTTCACATAATAGGTTAAATCCGGTTTAATTGAAACCGTCAACTTACTCGTTTGTGATGTAATCCCTTTACTTTGTGGAAGGTCTACGTTGACTCCATTGCTTGCAAGGGTAGAAAGGATCACAAAGAATATCAACAGTAGAAACACCAGGTCAGTCATTGACGACATGTTCCCTGTAACGCTAATTTTATTTCGTTGTCCTAAGTCCATATTGTATTATTTACCTGGCTCTTCAAGGATGTCAATAAACTCGATGCTTGAGGCTTCCATTTTGTGAATCACTTTGGAAACTCTTGCTACAAGGAAATTGTATCCCATGTATGCAATGATTCCAACAATCAGTCCAACAATTGTAGTGATCATGGCTTGCTTGGTTCCAGAAGATATATCATGCACTTGAACAGTGCCTGCAGCTTCCATGCTCACAAATACCTGGACCATCCCGATTACTGTCCCAAGGAATCCAATCATTGGTGCCGCACCGGCAATTGTAGCTAATACTGAAAGATTCTTCTCTAGCGAGTAGAGTTCTAATTTTCCAATATTCTCAATTGCAACGGAAATATCTTTTAGCGGTTTGCCAATTCTAGAGATCCCTTTTTCCAACATTCTGGCAATTGGATTCTGGCTTGTAGCGCATAGATTCTTGGCACTATCAAGTTTCCCATCGTGAATGTAGTCCTTGATTTTATTCATGAAATCCTTTTCCTCTTTGAGGGCTTTGTTAATAGCAAAGACCCTTTCAAAGAAAATATAGATGGCAATAATCGAAAGTAAGGCAAGCGGAATCATGATGTACCATCCTCCTTCCATCAAAAGATCGAGGATGGAAATATCCTTGGTGGTAACTCCTGTATTCAATGAGTCAGCGGCAATGTTGCCTGTGGTCAGTGATCCTTGAAGCAAAACAAACAATCCATTCATGTTGAG
>CAZKMC010000073.1:8783-11151 GCA_964553485.1 uncultured Comamonadaceae bacterium | reverse complement strand
ACAAGCCCCAGCGGGGCGGATTATCCCGAGCCCGGTCCGATAGGGCCGGGGGCCGTGGATATGGGTAATGGGTAATGGGTAAATATTCAATCCAAACCAACAAAGACCAAAACACAAGCCCCAGCGGGGCGGATTATCCCGAGCCCGGTCCGATAGGGCCGGGGGCCGCGCAATCGGTCAAACCAAAACATCATTGGACGGGGGGCCGTACACACGGTTATAACAAAATATCATTGGCCGGGGCCGTGCAATCGATCGTAACAAAACATCATATGCCGGGGGGCCGTACACACGGTCAAAACAAAACATCATTGGCCGGGGGCCGTGCAATCGATCGTAACAAAACATCATTTATGCGGGCGGCGAATGAATTCAATCACACCCCATTTCGGTTAGACCCAAACAAAAAAAACCGGGCCATATGGCCCGGTTCAAATATCATTGTAAATATTTTTCGCTGTTAATGCATCACATGGAATTGCTTCACATCGGCAGTGCCATTTTCATTGCGGATTCTGGCAAAATAACTGCCTTCTGCAAATTGAGATGTTGGAACCACCTCGGTAGCTGCGGCACTCAATTGTGAGCTAAATACCACACGACCGGTAAGGTCAAGTATTTCCAAAACAGATTTTTCATTGCCACCCCACTTCACAAAGAGTTGCTCAGATGCAGGGTTAGGGAAAAGGGTCATCTCCTCGGCGACAGCCAACTCATTTACAGAAATATCAGTGCTGATAGTGACACAATAATCTTCTACTTCTCCATAATCATAAACCTCGCAAGGGGTTGGGGCATCTCCTCCAAATCCACCTACATACTTCATCCCTACACGCATTCTCAGTGATCCTGGATAGGCATCTACTGGAATCACGATCTCACCGGTAATAGCAACGGTTGTGGGCTCTCCGGCATCGTACATTACTTCCTCGTCATCAAATATTCCATTCTGGTTAAGATCCAGCCATACCACGAAATGCTCGTTGTATTCAAAGCCATCAAAGCCTGGGGTGAGGGTAATCGAATAGGTGCCTCCGGGATTCAACGTGGTAACCAAGTCAAAGTCTCCAGTGAAGTCTCCATAACCATCATTACTCCCCGTTACGCTGTTTAATGTATTCATCGAAACACCTGCGATCCATTCTTCAGAAGCGTCATCCGCCGTACTCTCGCAAAATGTCAAATCTGAACACGCACCACATCCCGTGGTATTGAAGAAAAAGCTTTCGGTGAATTCTAAAGTCTCGTCTTCACAAACTACCTGCAAGACAAATTCATATACCGTACATGGTTCTAGGTTCGCAAACACATTCGTGATATCTGTAATTCCTTCAGTCAAGTCAAGCTGTCCACCGGCTAGTCCAAAAAGAATATTGTAAGAAGTTGCTGGCAATACCGCCGGCCATGAAATGGTAGCTCCCGTGTCTGAGATTCCGCCAACGGTGAATGTCCCGGCGCTAGGCGCTTCACAGCAACCCACTGTATTGATAATAAGGGAATTGCTCCAATCGCTTACTTCTTCAGTACATTCTGCACTTACTTGTACTTCATAAGAAGCACACCACACAAGATTGGTGAGTAGGTATTCATCTTCTACAAAGTTTTCAATCAAGATCCAATCCAGATCTCCAACCATGCGATAGCGAAGATCAAAACTCAACATAGAGGACAAAGAACCCCAGTTCACAAGATACTCGCCTTGATCCTGCAGCGTAGCATTTACTGCAAACGGCGTGAGGCATTCGCTCTCAGAACAAGTATTCAAAATGAGGTTGATGCTGTTGTTCACATTCAATCTTCCACCGGTTACACATTCTGTCTCGAGGTTGGCAATCGGGTCTGTTCCTTCAAAAAGCATCTGGCGGACATAATCCGCACCAGATTGAGGATCACCATGTACCAAGGCCATGAAGCTAGGACATGGCGTAGAATAAATAAGTGCAATTGCTCCGGCCGTTAATGGAGAAGCAAAAGAAGTTCCGCTTGTACTTCCATACCCGTTATTGGGCTGAGTAGTCCAAACTGATGCTCCAGGAGCACCGAGGTCGATGGTAGTGGCACCATAACCACTGAAGGTGCGTACATCACTGTTGTTGGTGGCTGTAACACTGATCATATAGTCGCTCGGCAAAGCCGTTGGAATATCTCCAACTATATCAATATTCACGTTATTATTGGCCGTTGCCCCACAATTCAGGACACCATAAACTCCTAGTGAATCATACACTGCATTCCATAGTGGAACGTCATCTGGATCTCCGTTATCAATTCCCCAAGAAGCATTGGTTGACACTACAAATGCTCCTTGACTTCCGCCAGTTTCATTGTAGAGTTTACGCATCACAAGTGGATAATTATATGCAGAGAC
>CAZKMC010000073.1:2954-8773 GCA_964553485.1 uncultured Comamonadaceae bacterium | reverse complement strand
GCTTCATTGCCCACACTTTCTCCGGCTACACTCATTATTTTCACATCCCAATTGGCTCCAACAACCCCCATGTCGTTGTCTCCTCTGGCACCAATCATTCCCATTACACTTGTTCCGTGTGACCCATTGAATACGCCTGCATCATCTTCGGACTGGACATTCCAACCGTCATAATCATCTACAAATCCGTTATTGTCGTCATCAATTCCGTTGTCTGGAATTTCCTGTGTGTTCACCCAGCGGTTTTCTTGTAGATCCTCGTGCATCAAGTCTCCCCCTTCAATTACACAAACCACAATTTCATCTCCAGTTGCCGTAGTTCCACCAGTGGTGATGTCCCACGCCAAATCTGAATCAATATCATGATCTCCGGATTCAATGTGATGCCATTGACTACTGAGAAGGGGATCATTCGGAACGGTTTCTCTTTTGGTTACGAGGTGATTGAACTGTACCAAGGTGGTAGCAGGGTGGTTTGAAACTGCCCTTTTCATCTCGCTGTTAGATATAGTCGCATCGTCAAATGACAACTGCCAAATGTGCATGTGTGCACTCAGCTGTTTTTTGGCTTGAAGTGCGGTCGCCTCGTTGTTGAGGAATTGCAAGTCGTTTATCAGCTCATCAATTTGCTGGTTTTCAACTAATTGAACAAGTAATTCTCCTGGCACAAACGGACTTTCTGATTGAGAGAAAGACGTGAAAGAGAAAGATGCAAGAATGAAAAGAATGTAAAGTTGCTTCATGGGATTGTATATTTCGAATGGAAAGTTAAGCATAGATTCATTCTTGATACAAGCAAAAGACAGAATCCCCTAAATTGTTCAAGATCAATCCGAAATGAAACACATAGATAGTCCCCGACTCAAATACACCCTATTCAAAAAACAGGATGTGACTTTTTACAAAGCGCTTGTAATGGATGCAGAAGTTATGCGGTTTATTTCGGGAGACCCTTTAACAGAAGAAGCTGCTTCCACGAGATTTGAAAAGGCACTTGCGCTATCTAAACTACTTCCTGGGAGCGGGTATTATTTGGCAAATAATGGAGACTATAAAATTGGATTCTGCAAGATTCAATTGTTTCAGAAAGGAGAGTTGGAAATTGGATTCGTGGTAGCTACCAAGTTTCAAGGAAAAGGTTTTGCTTCTGAAATGGTCCAGGGCATGCTTGAGTATATCGATGCAAACCTCAAAAATTACAAGGTGCTTGCTCTTGTGGACATGAACAACAAAGGCTCTATCCATGTGTTGGAAAAAAGTGGTTTTGTCTATGAAGAAACCAAAAAGCACAATGGTTTCATCTCAGGATTTTATGTGTTGCCTGTTAAATCCTAATCTGTGTTTTATTCTGTTTTGCTGTCGCGAGGAGAGGGCACGTTCTTGCCAGATCGACCTTTAGAAATTTCAATCGCCACCACGAGGAATGGAAAATCTGTGATTTTGTATGCAGAAGACAATGGCTTAGGTATGGATTTAGAAAGATACGGCGACCAACTTTTCAAGTTGAACTGTGTTTTCCATAAGCATCCTGAAGTAAAAGGATTTGGGTTGTATATTAGACGGACTCAAATTAAATCTGTAAGAGGTCGGATTTGGGCAAGAAGTAAGGTAGATCGAGGGTCCACCTTTTATGTAGAATTTAAGCATTTGCCAGCATGATCCCAACCAGTCTAATACTGATCGATGACGACGAACTTTGCATCATGCTGTCGAAAATTGCCGTCAAGTCAACTGGGATGGTGGATGAATTTCAAATCTTCAACAATGGAGAAGATGCCTTGGCTCATTTAAAGAAGTCTGCAGCAGGCGCCGCTTGTCCCGATTTAATTTTACTGGATCTCAACATGCCAATCATGGATGGTTGGGATTTTTTGGACCTTGTATGATAAACTGAATCTATGCTCGTCAAAAAGCCACCTTTATATTGTGAGTTCTACTATATCTGATTTTGAAATCAATCGAGCTAAAAAATACCCCTGCGTGCTAGAATTCCTCCCTAAACCATTGTCACAGGACCATCTGACAGATATTATCGCTAGGAGCAAGGCTAGGCTTCAATAGGCTTTGGTATCCGAAGCAAGTTATTCGCGAATATACACCCGCTTTACCCGCTCCGGAATGCTGGTAAGAATCTCATAAGGAATCGTGTCTAAAAGCTCTGCCAACTCAAACAAGGTTGGCTTGTCGCCAAAAACCACCACTCGGTCGCCTTCTTCAGCGTCAGAGCCAGTCACATCCAACATGGTCATGTCCATGCATACGCGGCCTACAATTGAGGCAGGGAAAGTTCCCACGGTCATATAGCCTTTCCCATTGCTCAGCCTTCGGTCCAGACCATCTGCATAACCCACAGGTACAATAGCTACGCGGCGAGGATGGTCTGCCACATCAGACCGGCCATAACCCACCGGTTCCCCAGCTGCCACTTCTTTTATCTGAGAAATTCGTGTGCGCAGAGTTCCTACCGTATTCAATGCTGCCTGTTCCGCCTCATCAGGACTGGCACCGTACAAGCCTATTCCCAATCGAACCATGTCGAAATGAGATTCCGGAAAGCGCAAAATACCTGCTGTATTAGCTAAATGCCGGAAAAATTCATTTGGTAAAGCCACGCGCAGTTTTTCGCTCATTACTTTGAAGCGATCAATTTGTTTGCGGGTAAATGCATCGGCACTTGGATCATCTGCAGCAGCCAAATGGCTAAAGACACTCACTACCCTAACCACCTCTGTGTGAGCAAGAAGCCGGCCGATCAAGGCATCAAGCTCGTGGTCGCCAAATCCCAGACGGTACATGCCCGTCTCAAGCTTAAGGTGGATGGGGTAAGGTCTCTTAAGCTCTGTGGTCTTCAATTTTTCCAACAGCTCATCCACTTGTTTCAAGCTGTAGACTTCCGGTTCCAAACGATACCGAATCAGCGCTCCAAAACTTTTTTGATCAGGATTCATGACCATGATTGGCAAGCCTATGCCAGCCTTACGCAATTCTACACCTTCATCCACATAAGCCACCCCGAGATAACTGACCCGCTGGTATTCAAGTGCCGCAGCTATTTCCGGCCCCCCGCTTCCATAACCGAAAGCTTTCACCATCACCATCATGCGGGTTTGAGCTTGCAGTTTGTTATTGAAAAAATTGAGGTTGTGAATCAAGTGACCCAGATTGATTTCCAGCACGGTCTCATGTGCACTTTGTTGAAGAAGTTCCACCACCCGCTCAAGGTGAAATGGCCTTGCTCCCTTTACCAATATGGCAGAATGAGTCCATTCATCCGGAGACAAAGCTTCAAGCAATTCTTCAGTGGTATGATATGCCCGATGTGCAACGGAAAACAAGTTTCTTTGGGCATAGGTGTCTTTCCCAACGGTAATCAACAAATCCACTTCCTTCTCATTGATTAAGTCATTGATCTCTTGGTACAATTGTGCCTCTTTGACCCCGCTTTGGAGAATATCGCTCATAATGAGCACCTTTTGGCTCACCCCTTTGATTGAGTTCAAGTAGTTCAAAGCAATGCGGAATGATCCAGGATCACTGTTGTAAACATCATTCACAATGCGGGTATCCCCCTCTCCTTCAACCAATTGCATGCGCATGTCCACGGCGTGCAAGGTTTCCATAACCTGGGAGATTTTTTCGGTTGCCAGTCCTTGTTCCAACAAAGCGAGGATTACCAACAGGGCATTGGTGGTGCTGGCGCCATCAGTAAACGGCCAACGCACTTCAAATGATCTGCCCTGATGCAACAGCACTGCTCTGGTGGACTTGCTTTCATAACTCAGTTCTTTTACCCGCAAAGTAGAGGCTTCGTTGTCCGGATGCATGGACCACGTGATCCGTTCACCGGTATAGCCTACATAGTCTAGCGCTTCATGAATCAAGGCTTCATCCGCACAGAAAAGCACCTTTTTGCATGAGATGAACAACTTGCATTTCTCTTTCGCAATATGCAGCCGAGAATCAAAATTCTCTAAATGAGCCTCTCCCAAATGTGTAAATAATCCCACATCAGGCTGAATGATAGTTTGGAGTTTTTCCATTTCTCCCGGCTGCGAAATTCCGGCTTCAAATAGAGCAATTTCATCTTGCTCATTCAAGTCCCACACGGAAAGGGGTACGCCCAATTGACTGTTGTAGCTCCGTGGACTCCTATGCATCATTAACTCATCAGCGAGTGCCTGCGCCAGCCATTCTTTCACAATGGTTTTTCCGTTGCTGCCGGTAATGGCCCAAACAGGTGTGGAGAATTGCTCGCGTTTCATTCTGGCCATGCGCTGGATGGCTTCTACGGTATTTGGAACCACCAACCAAGACGCATCACGCCAATTCACGAGGGGCTTCTCTTCTACCACAAACTGGCGTATCCCCTTCTTATAGGCGTCTTCAAGAAATAAATGGCCATTGAGGTGCTTGCCTTTGATCGCAAAAAACACGGTGTGACTTCCAGTGCTCAAGGCACGGGTATCGATGCACAATCTGTTCACTACCTCATCTTCTTTGGATGGGAAGTAAGAATATCCGGGAACATTGGCCAAGTCCTGTAATCCGAGAGAGCGTTGATTCATTCCTTCGAAGATAAGGATGTAGTGTCTTTCGAAACCGCGTCCTCTTCCAATCGCTGCTTAGTTTGTGCTGACCGCTCTTCCTCTTCCTTTTCACGTCGCCAACGGTCCCATTCCAATGCATCCATTTCAATGCTTGATGGGTCTTCCATAGCCTCCACAAAAGCTTCTCTTGAAAGTGGTAAATAGCGGTCGCTTTCACCCAATTCTACCAGTTGATCGCCAGAACTAAAACGGTAAGAGTTATGCGCCAAATTTCCTGTTTTGATGCATATCGCATGAACCTTGGTTACGTATTCTGCTAGCGCGAGGAGATGAGGCATAGGGCCAAAAGGACGTCCCAAATAATCGAGATCCAGTCCCGCCACAACAACCCGTATTCCGATGTTAGCCAGCTGCGTGCACACATTGGGAAGTTCATCATCAAAAAACTGTGCTTCATCAATCCCAACTACTTCAACGTCTCCTGCCATCAACAAAAGCTGAGAAGAATGAGGAATGGCCGTTGACCGAATACTGTTCCCCGCATGGCTCACCACTGACTGCATGCTGTACCGCGTGTCCAATTCCGGCTTGAAAATTTCTACTTTTTGTCGGGCAAATTGGGCACGACGAAGCCTCCGGATGAGTTCTTCGGTTTTGCCAGAGAACATAGAGCCACAAATGACTTCTATCCATCCCCGTTGGTTTCCACTATTGCTGGTACTTTCTAAAAACATGAATTGTGCTCAAAGTTAGCCAAAAGTGTATTTTTGGCCCATTCATTCAGCCATTAGATTTGAACATGAGAAAACAACTTTCAATTTCCAGCACCAATTTGCTCATTCTTAGCGCCATTTCGTTGGTCTTTGCGCTTACCGGTTGCCAAAAAGAAGCAGGCGAAGGCGGACAAGCCAAAATCTCCGGAAAGGTCCAAACGGAAATCAGACTGGTGCTTACCAATCCGAATTCTGCACAATATACCTATGACACCGCAGATGAAGATGTGTATATCGTCTATGGAGACAACGTTTCTCCAAACGACAAGATCGCTACTAATTTCGACGGCGAATTTGAATTCAATTATTTACGTCCCGGAACCTACCACGTCTACATATATTCTGAAGACACCAGTGGAGTTCCTAGCGCAGATCAGTCGCACATGGAAATACTCCGGACAGTAGAAATCAATAGTCGTAAAGATGAAATCGACCTGGGAACCATGCTTAGATACGAGAAGAATTGATGCGTATCGGATTGTTTCATAGCAGTTTAGCG
>CAZKMC010000073.1:0-2944 GCA_964553485.1 uncultured Comamonadaceae bacterium | reverse complement strand
AGTTTAGCGGGTATTCTATATGCTTGGAAACGCCCTCTCCTCGGCCGAGAGGCCACCCTATTTGTATGCCTCTTATGGGGACTAAACCTCCATGCACAACACTCGGATACCGGCGTTTGGGCAAAAGTAGCCACAGAGAAAAAATTCAAAGGCCCTTGGGCAGTTGGATTGGCGGGACAAGCAAGAACGGCTCAATATTCAACTGTTTTGAGCGATTTGCTAGTGGACTTGGAGGCGGGCTACAAAATCTCAGACCTCTTGAGTGCCTCATTTACGTTCAGACAAGGTTGGAAAAGAGAATTAGACGGAACTATGCTTCCCAGACAACGTGTATCCCTTGATTTACAAGCAAAACATAACATTGGAAACGTGGGGGTAAGCCTGAGATCTCGGTATCAGGTAGGGGTGAAATTTGCTCAGACAGAAGCCCCAAGTGCCTTGGCCGATGCCATTCGATACAGGCTTAAAGCCGACATGAAACTGATGAAAAAGATTGATGCGAACGCTTCTATCGAATGTTTTACCTCGGCAGATTATGGAGTTTACACACTCACCGACATCCGCTACCAAGTTGAGGTAACGCGCAAGCTGAAAAAACGGAAGTACCTTAGTGTTGGTTACCAATTTCAAAAAGAACGGCAAACGGCAGACCCACTAAGTGAGCACGTTTTGCTGCTTTCATTGAATCTTGAACTCAAATAGCACAGACCAATTCACTTCTTTTCGGCGTTGTAGCTCTATGCGCCAACGGCTGGCTAGGAATATACACTCTCACGTAAAGGTTTTTCTGGGAATCTGGGTCTTTTTTGCGCTCGCAATTGATGCCGACGCCCAACAATACACTAGTCTCAAAACCAAGTTAATTTCCTGGAAAACAGATAGTTTATCTTTAGACTCTCTGCTCGTACTTCCAGAATCTGTGCGTGCCATTCCGTATCCTTATACGCCAGACATTGACCTCACTTTTCAGTTTCGGAACAACACCTTGTTTCCTGTCCTTAAACCGGGAATCGACTCTGCATTGATTCAATATCGCGTGCTGGCTTTGTCGCCTGTCATGGTTTTTAGTCACAAAGACTCCACAATCATTCAGGCCGAAGGAAGCCCCTTCAACCCCTATGTGATTTCAACAGGAGGAAGTAATAAATTACCCTCTCAAGACCGACTAGTCCGCACCGGAAGTTTGTCGAGGGGAATATCAATTGGCAACAACCAGGACTTGAGTGTCAACTCTAGTCTCAATTTGCAGTTGAGCGGTTATGTCACGGATGACGTGCAAGTTCTGGCGAGTATCACAGACGACAACCTCCCTATTCAGCCCGATGGCAACACCCAGCAACTGCAGGATTTTGATCAGGTCTTTGTGAAATTGTTTACAGACAACGCCTCGCTCACCGCGGGAGATTTTCAGACTCGGCAACAGGACGGACACTTTCTCAAATACCAGAAGCGCGCAAGAGGAGCTTTTGGCACTACACTTATTCAAAAAGACAGCCTCCATTGGAACCGCATTGAAGCTTCCGCCGCTTTGAGCAAAGGAAAATTCGCCCGGAATGAAATCCAAGGGGTGGAAGGGAATCAAGGACCCTACAGATTACGAGGTGCCGAAAATGAGACTTTCATTGTGGTGCTGGCCGGAACGGAGCGCGTCTACATAGATGGACGGCTCTTGGAGAGGGGCCGCGACTATGATTACGTCTTGGATTACAACGCCTCGGAACTCACCTTCATGCCCCGGCAGCCCATCACCAAGGACCGCCGAATTGTGGTGGAATTTCAGTACTCAGACAAGAACTACGCGCGCTCCATGTTGACCGCTGGATCCACTGGCAGAAGCGGAGCTTGGAGTTGGAGTGTACAAGGTTTTGCAGAGCAGGACAGTAAAAATCAACCGCTTCAACAGGATTTAAGTGTGGCTGAAAAGCAGGTTTTGGCCCTAGCGGGCGATGAGACATTGTCTGCAGTTATTTTGAGTATTGATAGCACTGGCTACATCGCTTCCGAGGTCAGATATGCATTGATCGACAGCCTTGGATATGACAGCGTGCTGGTTTCTTCTACCAATGAATTGGAAGGTCTTTACCGGGCAAGTTTCAGCTTTGTTGGCACCGGAAACGGCAATTACCTCGAAGACAATTTCAGTGCCAATGGAAGGGTGTTCAAATGGGTAGCGCCAGACACTGTCAATGGACAGATCATATCACAAGGAAACTACCTGCCACTTCGGGTTTTGGTCACCCCTAAAAAGCAACAAATGGCACAAGGCGAGCTTCGATATAGCTGGGGTACGGGGTCTTATGTGCAAACCGGTTTGGCCGTAACCACCCGCGACCTCAATACCTTTTCATCTCTGGATGCACAGGATAATTCGGGAATTGGGGTGTTCACGGCTGCACAACACCGGAAAAAAATAAGTGGCTCTGGAGACAGCGCCTGGTTCGCCACCGCCAGTTTCAGCCATGAATATATCTCCTCAAACTTTGCTCCTGTAGAAAGATTCAGAGACGTGGAATTCTCGAGGAACTGGAATACATCCGGTCTACAATTTTTGAGCGACCAACACCTGGTGCGTGCAGGGGTGGAACTGAACA
Source organism: uncultured Comamonadaceae bacterium (assembly GCA_964553485.1). Lineage (GTDB taxonomy): Bacteria > Bacteroidota > Bacteroidia > Flavobacteriales_D > Sanyastnellaceae > CAZKMC01. The sequence continues at coordinate 353 of CAZKMC010000073.1, read as the reverse complement.
AGAAGCGACTGTTACAATTGGGCATCGATGGAGGTTCTTTTCAGGCAGGTTCTGGCTTCACAGGATATAGAGGCGCAACGGATTTTCGGTTCACACCAAAGAATACTGTGTTGATCTACAATGCCTCTTACACGCAAACAGACCAACAATTCCAAAGTGGGTTCTACCGGCACAAGAGCAACGCTCAACGCACGTTTGGAAAGATCAAAATTGGCTATTTGGATGAGCTGGAGAACAATGAACGCCTCACCGCCGACACCTTGACTACCGGCAGTTATCGTTTTCATGAATGGGAAACTTATGTGGGTGCGGCAGACGATCAAAAGAATACCTGGAGGCTGTTTTATGGCGGG
>CAZKMC010000072.1:0-11317 GCA_964553485.1 uncultured Comamonadaceae bacterium | reverse complement strand
AGATTTCTTCAGTGATGTTAGTAGCTTCAAATTCCATGTATATTCCACCTGCCCAATCAGCAACTGCAACAGTAGTTTCGAATACAGCAAAATTGGCATTTTCACCAGCAGGACCAGCAGGGCCAGCAGGACCAGTAGATCCATCATCTCCAGCAGGGCCTTCTTTTCCACATGCAGTAAAAATTAGCGCTATTGCAGATAGGAGCAAAATTTGTAGTTTTTCATTACAGTTTTGTTTAATTGATTTAGCGACAAAGTTGGGGATAAAAATGTAATGTGAAAGCCACTTTTCCACAAATGGCGGAAAGGTTTTTCACAATGGAAACTTGACTAAAAATGTAGAGCCTTTGCCAAATTCGCTGTGGTATGAGATAGCACCCCCCATAATTTCCACGTATTTCTTTACGATGTTCAACCCCAATCCAGTTCCTTGAATATTGACCGCATTTCGAGCTCTAAAAAAACGCTCAAATAAATGGTGCTGCTCGTCTTCTGGTATTCCGATGCCTTTGTCCTCAACTTCTAGATGCAACTCCCCTGCTGTTTCATATACTCTGAAATTAATGACCGTGTTTTCTTCCGAATACTTGCTTGCATTCGTCAGAATATTCAAAACTACGTTGCATGTCATTTGTTTATCCAAATGAGCCGTCTTTGCTTCACGGTTGTAGTCTTTCTCTCACTGATCATTTGATCCTGTGTGTTACTTTCCTCGTGCAAAGCACAAAAAAATGCCCCATCAATCAAACACCACTGTCATCTCCACCCTCCTGTTTTTCTGTCTGCCTTCCTCTGTAGCATTGTCTCCAATTGGCTGGGTCTCCCCATACCATTGGATCACCATGCGATCCTTAGCTACTCCCTGGCTTTCAATCAAATCAGCAACTGCTTGAGCCCTCTGTTTAGAGAGCGTCATGTTGTTTGCGTCGTTTCCTCCACTGTCTGTATGGCCAGAAATTTTCAACTTCCATTCTGTCTTCTTTACAAGCAACTCCGCCAACCCCGTCAATGAAGCTTTTGATTCTTCTTTGATCACGGCCTTGCCAGAAAGAAACTCGAGGTTGTCAAACGCGGTGTTCAGAATCTCTTGTTCTTCCACTTCAATTACCGGACATCCTCTGTTTTCTACCAGACCTGGCGTTAAGGGACAATCATCATCTTTGTCGAGAACAGTGTCGCCATCTGCATCCGCCCATGGGCAGCCCAGGTTCTCAGCCGGACCAGGTGTGTCGGGACAAGCATCTACGTTGTCCAAGATTCCATCTTCATCACGATCGCCCCAAGGACAACCGTTGTTGGCAAGCGGGCCTGCTTCATTGGGACATACATCATCAAGATCTCTGATGCCGTCTCCATCTGTATCCGGACATCCTTTGAACTCGACCGTTCCAGCAGTCTCCACACACTCATCCAAACTGTCTTCAATTCCATCTCCGTCTGTATCGGGACATCCTTTGAAGTCTGCCAATCCAGGAACTTCGGGACAAATATCTTCCGAATCCTGAATGCCATCTTCATCTGTATCCGGACAACCATTGAATGCTTCAAGTCCTGCTACTTCTGGACATTCATCTGCACTGTCTTGGATGCCGTCTCCGTCCTTATCCGGACAACCATTGAATTCTGCTAAGCCAGCATCGAAAGGACATGCATCTGTCCTATCTTCAATTCCATCGCCGTCTGTATCGGGACAACCATTGAAAGCTGCGATTCCAGGTACTTCTGGACAATCATCTTTCTTGTCTATTATACCATCTCCATCCGTGTCTTTCTGCTTGTTTCCGAAAGTCAAGTTAATTCCGGTATGCACTTGCATTGTACGGGCGTATGCCGGATATACAAATGTTTCATTGGTAGTTCCCGCATCATTGTCGTCAATTTCCATTTTGTCCACTACGCCAGCAAGCAGATTGTCTGTGGCGATGTAAAATTGCACCGGACCACCGTTCAAACTTAACCCAGCTCCCAGATTCCGAAAATTGCGGTCGATTACAGAATATGCAAGATTTGCGGTCAACCACTTCCCTACTTTCTGGCTATAGCCAACCGTATAAGTAGGACGCATAGTTCCTTTGTAAAACTCACTTTGAATCATGGCACTAGCAGTACCACTTGAGTTGTTGGTTTGGTACAACCGGTATGAGGCACCCACATGAGCGCGCGCCAGCAATGCTGAGCGATAACTGGCTTCGTTCTCGTCAAATCCAAAATTGGATTCAAGACGATCAATTAGATCTTCAAGAACCACATCCAAACTGTCACTGAAAGCTGAATCTGCTGCAAGTGCCTGTTCAGTCAATTCCAGACCAGTGAAAGTAAACTCACCATCTGTGGAATTGAAGTTCTTGGTGTAGCTCTTCCATTTGATATAGCCTAAGTCAAGGATTCCAGCCCTCACTTGGAGTCGGTCATTGATTCGCCGTTCAGCTCCCAAATCAATTCCTAATCCGCGGTTCTTTCTCTTCCGCAGATAGTCCATGTATTCTTCATTTTCTATGTCTGAATTGTTGTCTATCGAATCAGCTAGCATCCACAAACCAGAAGTATGCACATCCATTTCTCCGCTAAAAGTCCAATCATAAGTGGTCTCATCAGTCTTCCACTTCATCGTACTGGTTTTGGTATCGACGTTTTCATAACCATATAGAAACTTCACTCTTCCTCCTACATTCCAATTCTCATTCAGATTGTGTTGCCATCCTAGACCGATTTCGCGGTAATGGTTCATGGCAAGTCTGAAATCTGTGAAGTCAACTGTCCCGTCTTCCAGCTCATCGAAACTTGCATTTCCTGTAAAAGGAAAACGCACCAGATCTCCGGGAACCGTCAATCTCGCGGTCATTCTTTCTCTAACGGTCAGACTAAAATAATTGCGCTCGCCCACAGCAATTCCTACCGAAAGCAAGTCAACCGCCACATCTGCTCCAAGCGTATTGCGAGATCGAACCTGCTCCAAAAAATGCTCCGTGCGGAAGGCAGTTCCATTCCCAGACGTTTCGAGCATGTGATGGGGGTTGTAAATGGTGTTCTCGTGTCTAAAATAAAACGAAGACATTCCCGGCAGACCAATGTTAATTCTGCTCTGTGGCCTGGACGCGGGATTCATGTACATGTGCTGCGGAACAGCATCCATGGTTGAAAGAACCAAGTCTTGTTGCGCAGTAACGGGAATTGCACACAGGAGTACTAGACATCCCAAAAGAAAATTGTAGCTAGTATTTTTCATTCGTTGATGTTTATGTCCGTGTCGATCTTCGCAGACAATTTCATTTTCAATTCATATTCTGGGTAAAAGCGAACCACTTCGCCGTTGGAAGCTTCATTGGTGTTGGCTCTGGACCTCAGTATCACTTTCTTAGACCCTGCATCTGACAGCGCTTTCAGCTGAGCACTAGTTAATACCACATCGGTAATCTTGCGAGTAAAAGCAATTACTTTCCCATAATTAGGGTCAGTATCTGGTAATGAGAAATCCACATATCCAGCTTCAAATATGGCTTCGTATTGATTCTGAAAAAGCGAGTCAATGATCACATTGTTCGTGTCAGCAAAATATACTTGTCCCGCTATTTGAATTGGCAACCCGTTGTCTGCGATCAGTCTCAAAGTGACCTTCTTCACATCCTCCCATCCGAGGTTACCATCCTGAGCATTGAGTAATTCAGCTTCCAGATCAAGATCAAGTGTATCGCTTAATGCAAAATTGTCTGCATAACCAAAGAATGGAAGAATCATGTCTACATGGCATGCGATGTAGCTGGTATCTAAAAGGAAATTTTGAGTAGGACCATCCAGATTTATAGAAAGCTCACTGAAATAAATAAGTTCAAATGGACCCTCATCAAGCAAACTGCTCAAAGGAGGATCTGTGCCAGCATTGGAAATCACATGTTCTGTCACGGCTATATCTCCGGGAAATGCAGCTGGAGATATTTGAGGGAAGTTTGTCAAATCCGGACCACTAAGTTGTTGATCCTCACTGTTTTCAGGCGCATACACCCCATCCAGAAATACATTCACAGGAATACCTGTGGTGTTGCTTATCGTCAACTCGATCTTGGGGTCTTGAAAGTAAAGTACTCCTCCATTCAAGTCTCTAAACAAATTCACAAACTGAGTATCCACCGAGGTTGCTGCAGAAAGCTGTCCCAAATAGCCGTGCAACGCCCGAAATTGAGAAACGTCTAGATTGATATTTAATTCCAATGAACTGGCAGGAGCAGTGGGCATACCAGAAGAAGTCACAATGAATTCTAGGTCGAAGTCCATGGTATTGTTGGTAGTTCCATTCTGCGTCAGGTCCAGTACATATCCTGTCAAGTCAAAAGATTCCGTGGTGAAAAACGGCACCAATCCGGTGTAATCCAAAACCATCAAACCAACAAAAGGCACACCGTTTAAAGTCAGCCCAGGTATTTGAATTCCTACATTCACATCATGAGGAATAGTAGAGGATAATTCCAAGGAAAGTGCTCCTCCAGCAAAGCGAATCGAGTCGAGCTCCTCTCCATTGTCAACTGCAAAACTCAATTCTGAGGATTGGCTGAAGGAAGCCGTATTTCCCGCAGGAAGTGCAGTTAACGCAGTCGCCTCTCCGGCAGACAAGGCATAGTCTACATCAAATTGTTGTTCCTGAATGTTCTGCAGGTCTTCTACTCCAAAACGGAACAGATCCGCCGCATAAACCAGAGCAAAAGTCTCATCTTCCGCATTGTAAATGAAATTCTCGGAGTCAAATTCCTGCTCCAAATTCCCAAGATTGAGGCGGGTATCCAGGAGCGGAAAAGCGAAACTCGGATCCAGTCCGTCAATGCGTGTTTGATCATTAAGCTTCCATTCGTCTTTCACGCAACTGGCCAGAATCAGGCCGCATGCAAGTAGTATCCAAAGTCTGTTCATCGTTTATAACGGTTATGTTCCAAAACTATACGAACGGAGGGCACAGAGGATACGACTATTGATTATTTGTTCACAAATTGGCGGGAATTGGTCAAGTTTTGTGGCTAAACGCTGCGCACAATTCGCTGTTGGGGATGGGGTTTTTCTGGGCGGCTATTCCGTGTACGGATTCAATCTTGAACGCTTTGAGGCCGGGGCTGTTGAACCTTTTTAGGAGCTTCTGAGGTCGCTCTAAAAAGTTACACATCCCTCGCCACAAACCGCCCAAGGATTTCCACCTCCCCCGGGCCGAAGTAGAGGTTCTATAATTGATTTGAGTTTAGAGACTAGAACTAGTCCATATAATCGTTCAGCATCTCTTCCAGATTGGGCTTCGGAACTACCCCGGAAAAGCGCTCTACCTGCTTACCATTCTTATACATGATAAGTGTGGGGATGCTTCTAATTTGAAACGTGGCCGCAAGATGCTCTTGCTGCTCCGTATTGATCTTTCCGATCACGGCCTTCCCTTCAAACTCGGCTGAAAGCTCATCAATAATAGGCCCCACTACTTTACAAGGCCCGCACCACGCGGCCCAAAAATCCAGCAGCACCGGTTTATCCGTTTGCAGCACGAGTTCCTTGAAGTTCTCAGCTGTAATTTCCAGAGCCTTTGGCTTTGCTGTCTTGTTTCTATTCCAGAATGCCATGTCGGTGTGTTTGAGTGCAAAGGTCTGGGTTTTCATCGAGTTAGTTTGTGACCTAGGTTGCAAAAGAGAGAGGAAGGAGAGGAAATAGTGGAAGAAGAGGAAGGTAAAAGGTTTGACAAAGGCTATTTACGGACAAAAACCAATACCAAAAAGCCCCAGCGGGGCGGCAATCTCACTAGACTGGGCCGCAAGGGCCGGGGGAGGAAAAGTGGAAGGATTGAGATAATATTGACCGCAATTCAAAAGCCAAACAGAACCTTTATCTTCACCAAGCTGAATTTTATATTCGCTGTGATATGGACAAAATGAATTTTCTTAGAATAGGCATACTCGTGCTTTCAGTAGTCGCATTTAACCTTTCCACATTGGCACAAAGCACCTTGTGGGGTTGGCAAGCACATAGATACATCAACGAGCATGCTTTTGACTACCTCCCTTCGGAAATGTCCTTTTTCCTAGAACACCAGAATTATGTTCGAGACCATGCCCCTGATCCAGACACAGATTCCAATCCAGGGAATTATCATTATATCGATATAGACATGTACCCAGAGTTCTTCGACGGAACTCTCCCACACAACCAAGAGGAACTTATTGATTTGTACGATCTCAGCACAGTTGAAGAAACTGGACTAGTGCCATGGATAGTGGAAGAATGGACAGATAGTTTAAAGGTTTTGATGGAATCCGGACAGTGGGTAGACGTTTGGCAAATTGCCGCGGAATTGGGCCATTATGTCGCCGATTCTCACCAACCACTGCATCTGACGGAGAATTATAACGGCCAACTCACAGGAAACGAGGGAATACATTCAAGGTATGAGACAAACATGATCAATTCACATTTGTCTGAACTTGATTTGGAACCGAGTATTGGCGAATACTGGCCAAATGTCATTGACTCCACCTTTGCCTATATCGACCTCATCTATCCATATAATGCTGAAGTATTTGCAGCCGATGATTTGGCCACTGAAGAAGACCCCAATTTCAATTCTACCTATTACAATATTATGTGGAGCGAACTTGAAGTAATCACTACTGAAGCCATTAGAAAGGCATGCTACGATCTCGCTTGTCTTTGGATCACTGCCTGGGAAAATGCGGGAAGTCCCCTGCCGCTCAACATTGAAAGCTCCAACAACAATTTTGAGAAGGATTTGATTTCAATACATCCGAATCCAACCACTACCAACACCACAATTCAGGTCTCGGTTCCCAATGCTGGTTTTGTGTCTATTCGTATTTATGATTCCCATGGACAACTTGTGGAATCCATTGTTTCAAAGCAGTTAAACCAAGGTACACATTTCTATTTATGGGATGCTACAGTCTATCCAAAGGGCATATATTATTGTCGTTTAATGTTCGAAAACGGCCTTCAACAATCCCAAAAACTGATTCGCAATTGAAAGCGATGAACTTTTAAGATCCCCTTTTCCAAAAAGTGTGATTTGATTTCTCTAGCGCCAGACATTGGCCTGTTTTCAATTGAAATGCAGTTTCATTCCTTCGTGCGACTGTTTAAATCCTAGATCTTCATAAAACTCAATAGCTGTATCCAAAAACAACTTACGTGGATGCAGAGGGGAACAACGTCGAACTTGTTTAGAGACCACAATCGAATTATTAGAATTGGCCACTAAATGGAATAATTGATATGATTCTTTAGGAAAAGTCTGCCAATAACTGCTCGTAGAAATTAAGACAGGAAAGTACATATGTGGTAACCAGTATCCGAAATTACAATCAAAATTCGAATAAAAATAGAGCCTGCAAATTGCAGGCTCCAGCATTTTAGATTCTTGAATAGGATTACTTACATTCCTTCCTTCACAGGCATTGTCGAGGCAGACATATCTCGAACACATTCATATTTACCGTCGCTTTTCACGAAATAAGACATGTAATGTCCATTTTCCGTTTCTGTGCCTGAGGCATCAAATTGGGTCCAAGAACCAATCTCCAATGCGGTATTACCTTCAGCAAAAAGGTCAACTACCTTGTATACACTATATCCGCCTAAGGTGTCACTTTCAAATCCTTTTGCAATATTTTCCCTAATAGCGTCTCTACCTGAAACAGGTTGTTTATTGCGACTATGACTTACGGCATTCTCGCTGTAATAAACGGCAACTCCGTCGGCATCCTTAGCCAATGCGGCTGCAGAGAAAGCATCTTCCATAGCTTGAATCTCTACTTTAAGATCTGCCATATTAATCTGTTCAGCATCAACAGGTTCTTCTTTTTCTTCCATTGAACAGGCAGAAAAGGTCAAAGCCAAAATTGTTAAAATACTTAAGAACTGAATGGTTTTTTTCATGACTAAATTTGGTTGGGGTTTGAACTGTGAATGTAGACAAAATACCTCAGACTATCCATATTTAGACAATCTTGGTCTAAAGCACACGCAAATTTGGCTTAGCCCATCAAACCTGAACCTACCAATGAGAGGAAAATTCGCATTCAGGCTTTGTGGAGCCGAGGGGATCATCATCGAATTTATTCGACTCCGATTTAATGAACCTCCAAATTCTCATTGATGAGATCCACACAAAAAACCAACCCCGTATAACGGGATCGGGTTTATTTATCTCGTGGAGCCAAGGGGAGTTCCGCCAAAGGCGGATAGAATTCTCCTCCCTCTCATTTTTTCAAAATGAAAAAGGCAACACTTGCGTGTTACCTTTCTGCCTCCCGTGGAGCCGGCGGGACTCGAACCCGCGTCCAAACAAGGAACGACTAAGTTTTCTACATGTTTATCTCATATTAAATTTTCGAGCTGAAACTGGTTATGAGCACCCCACTTCAGCCTTAAGCCTGTTTAGTTTCGCGTTGGTCACCAGGCTGAACCGCCACTAGTTCTATTTGTTCGATGCCTCATTGTAGCGCGGGTAAGAACCGAACCGATCTACGAGACATCCCGTTCCGCCTGTCTACAGGCTGGAATTAAGCGTTATCGACTAAGTCGATTAAGCTGCGAGAGAAAAAGAAGTGTTGTCATTTCTGACGGGTGTCCTGAGATTTACGAGCCAAAACACCAAAAGCTCGACATGCTTGCTTAACCAATCATCTTGCTGTCAAAGCCAGATCGGCCCCAGAAAAAAAGAACGTGTTGTTCAATACACATCAAGAATCTTGCTAGTTGACACATTGTCAGCACCAAATTCTTTAGCATGCAAAGTTACGCTGAATTCTTAGAATAGTTGGAACAATCGAAGCTCTCTTGTTTAATTGTCATTCACAGGTCGGTTTTCTAGCCGCTCAAACGAAATCATCCCCACTTTCACTAACACTGTAGTTGGAACTGTTGGCTCGGAATTCTCAGACAAATTGAACCTTGATTTTAACTCTCCCAACAGCTTTCCACCAAAATACCCAGAAACAGCTAAAATCCCCTCAACCTTTTCTACTGGCGGTTTCACGGGTGAAGTTGTTTGTGCCACCTTCAATGCTGCCACCTGCTGAGAAGAACACAGTAATGCCAAGAATACAAAGCAAACGAAGAGTAAGGCTTTTTCCATGGTAGTTTTGAGACGAGCACCCGAAAGTGGAAGTTACTATTTCTTACTAAATTCCAAGACATGGAAAAACCTACTACTTGCCTCAACTGCAATTCGCCACTTTATAGCGGTTCTAACTATTGTTCGGAATGTGGCCAGGAAGTAAAAGGGAACATCAATACTTTCAAAGATTTCCTGAATCATTTTCTGAAGGACTATTTTACTTACGACAACAAGTTGATCAAAAGTCTGGTGCCTCTTTTCAATAAACCGGGACATTTAACCAAGGAATTTTTTGCTGGCCGGAGGGTGCGGTACATTGCTCCTTTGCGACTTTATATTTTTATCAGCATTGTATTTTTTCTAATGTTGAATTGGTTTGGGTCTGACGGTTCATCTGCGGTCACAGATGAATCTGCATTTTGGGACTCCTTCTTTGGCAACTACCTCCCGAAAATTTTCTTTCTGCTCCTCCCACTGTTCGCACTCATCATGTTGCCGCTTTATTTAAAACTAAAAGCCAGTTACGTAAAGCACTTTGTTTTCGCTTTGCACTTCCACAGCTTTCTGTTTCTAGCCACTCTTCTCTACCTTTTGATTTCAGAGCTCTTTCAGTCTCTGGACCTACTTATCATCAATCAGGTATTGGCAGCAATTTTGTCCTTACTCATTCTTCTTTACCTTTTCTTTAGCCTGCTCCGGGTCTATCGTCAGCACATTGGAACCACACTTCTGAAATTCTTCGTGCTCCTTTTAGTGTATTTCGGAATTTTAAGCCTCGTAACCGTGGTGTCTGCGTTACTTATTTCCAGTTGGGCGGCATAGGCTTTTAGGCGTTTGAGCTAGTCAATTAGTTCTAGAAAAAAACCTCTCCTCGCGCGGTAGCGCAAAACCTTTAAATCTTTAATGAGATTCACACGCGTATCCTTTTCTGAACCATCCACAAAACGTACTTTCGTGGCCATAAAATACAGGCATGGAAATCAAAAAGATCGGGATCATTAGAGAAGGCAAAGTTCCGCCAGACAAGCGTGTTCCACTTTCACCAAAGCAAGTGGCGGCGGCAAAAGTGTCATACCCCAATGTGGAATGGGCTGTTCAGCCTAGTACTATCCGGAAATATACCGATGCCGAATATGCCAAGTTGGGAATCTCCCTTCAAGAGGACCTTTCTGATTGTGACGTACTGTTTGGTGTGAAAGAGGTTCCATTGGCCATGCTCATTCCAAGTAAAACCTACTTTTTCTTTAGCCATACATTCAAGCTCCAGCCATACAACGCCAAGTTGCTCAAGACAATTCTGGAGAAAAAAATTCAGTTGGTGGATTACGAAGTGATCAAAGGTGCGAACGGACATCGATTGATTGGTTTTGGAAGATATGCGGGAGTTGTTGGTGCATACAATGCACTGCGGGCCTATGGCGTAAAACACAATCTTTACGACTTGAAACCGGCACATTTGTGCGAAGACCGCGCGGAAATGGAAGCTGAAATGGACCACATCAAACTGCCCGAAAACACCAAGATCGTATTGACCGGTTTTGGCCGCGTGGGACATGGTGCACTGGAAATCATGCACAAGTTGGGATTGAAAGAAGTAGAACCGGAAGCATTCCGTCTTCAGACTTTCAATCAGCCGGTATATTGCCGCCTAGACACGCATGAATACAATGCGCGCAAGTCAGATGGTGGATATGATCAATCCGAGTTTTATTCGGATCCAAGTGGGTATGTTTCAACCTTTGCCAGATTCACTTCGGTGGCAAACATGTACATCGCTTGCCATTATTGGGGAGAAGGTTCTCCTTTCCTTTTCACCCGTGAGGACATCAAAAATCCTGCGTGGAATGTGAGTGTGGTGGGAGACATTAGCTGCGATATCGATGGCCCGGTTGCTTCCACCATTCGCTCATCAACCATTGCGGCTCCACTTTATGGCTATCACCGGTTCACGGAAAAAGAATGTGACCTTCACAACAAAGATGCGATCTGCGTTATGGCGGTGGACAACCTTCCTTGTGAATTGCCCAAGGATGCTTCAGAGGATTTCGGGAATGAGCTGATCAAACACGTACTGCCAGTCCTGTTAGGCGAGGATCCGCATAACATCATCGGACGTGCATCGGAAACTGATTTGAATGGAAAATTGACGAGACATTTTACCTACCTGGCAGACTACGTAGCCAAAGGATAATTATTGGGGAATAAAGCGGTAAGTAATGGTCC
>CAZKMC010000071.1:10643-11367 GCA_964553485.1 uncultured Comamonadaceae bacterium | reverse complement strand
CAAGAACTGCAAAGTCGCTACACCGGAATGAACGAACTTAAATCTGAGGCAGAGATGAACTTGAGTGAGCGCGCCTTAGAGGTTGTGCGCTGTGAGAAGATCATTCAAGACCGTGTAGATGACTTCAGAAGCACCTACAGACAACGCCAGCTTGAAATAGCCATGAGCTCAATCCCATTTACTATCAAACAGATCAAGGAAGTGGCAGTGACTGAGGTCTTCGCTAAAGATCTGGAAACCATGGATGCTGAATCCAAAGTAGTCTTAGAAAATGTACTTGCATACATGGAGAAGAAGTACATTAGTTTACCCATGAAAATGGCTCGTGAAGTCATCTTGGGTAACGTCAAATCCAAATCATGAATTCCGTATTACGAATAGGTTCCAGGGGCTCCGATTTGGCTCTCTGGCAGGCGAATTTTGTCAAAGACACATTGGCTTCAAATGGCATTAGCTCTGAAATCATTATCATCAAAACCCAGGGTGATCAGATTCAGCATTTGTCGTTCGATAAAATGGAAGGCAAGGGCTTTTTCACTAAAGAAATTGAAGAGGCGCTTCTAGATAACCGTATCGATTTGGCTGTGCACAGTCACAAGGACCTCGAAACTACTCAACCTGAAGGTTTGAAAATTGCAGCAGTTTCTAAAAGAGCGGCAGTTGAAGACACTCTGTTGATTCATCCTTCAGCTTTTGATGATCGTTATTTTTTGGGCCTCCGGCC
>CAZKMC010000071.1:0-10633 GCA_964553485.1 uncultured Comamonadaceae bacterium | reverse complement strand
CTTCGGTTCGAAGAAAGGTCCAAGTCAAAGATCTTTTTCCCTCCACATCACTCAAAGACTTAAGGGGCAATGTGCCAACACGTTTTCAAAAGCTCCTCAATGGAGATTACGACGCCATCCTTTTGGCGAAGGCTGGACTGGACAGATTGGAATTAGATCTGAGTGGTGCCATTGTGAAACATTTGAGCCCGGATATTTTTATTCCCGCTCCGGCCCAAGGAGCTCTAGCCTTGCAAGTAAGGGACGAAATGGATGCTGGAATCCTGTCTTGTCTCCATCATGAGGAAACTGCGGAATGTATTGGCGTAGAAAGGGCGCTGCTTCGATCTCTAGATGGTGGTTGTCAATTACCATTCGGAGCATGGTGCAGTAAAAGTCAGGATGACTGGCACTTGCATATGCTGCTTGCATCCCAGGATTCCAAAAAGATCTTGAAAAGACAATTTACAGCAGCTACTAGTTCAGAACTGCAACAACAAGCATTGGAGGCCCTCCGGGAATGGGAATGAGTATGCGCGTGTATTTTAGTCGGCAATTGCCAAACAATCATTTTCTTAGACAACAAGAAGCGGATATAGTTTGGGTGGATGTTGCTCAAATACTTATCGAACCAATTGCCTTTGACCCGAAGAAATTCTCAAATTGCGATTGGCTGTTTTTTACATCACCAAATGCCGTGAGTTCCTTTTTCCATCAAAGTAGAGTTCTGAACAACCAACACATTGCTGCTCTTGGAAAAGCTACCGCTGAAGCGCTTATAAGTTTTGACGTTGAACCAACCTTTGTAGGTTCAAAAGACAGCACGGAAGTTGCCAATGAGTTCAAGCGAATTGTGGGGAAGGCTCTAATAGGTTTTCCGGTATCTAACTTAAGTGAACGCACAGTACAGTCCGTTTTTCCTCCTGAGCAACTTCTAGAGTCCGTCACTTACCACACCCTTCCACAACCAACTTTGGTTGAAGATTGCCATCTGTATTTTTTCACAAGTCCCAGCAATGTACGTGCATTCTTCGAAGTGAATACAATTAAGAAAGACGCTATTGTAATGGCTATTGGAGAGACAACTTCCAAGGCTTTGGCCAAATTTGGATATTCTACGCAGGTGCCAGAAAACTATTCGGTAGAAGCACAGTACCAAACAATTTTTTCCGCTCTTTTCAGTTAGGAACTAGTGAAAGATGTTTTCCTCCATTCAAAAGGAAGCTCGATATTCGCATAACCGATTCAACAACACGTGACTAGCACATTGAGAGTTTTTAGCATTTTCATTGGATTCTTCCTCTTGCCGTCTTTGGCTTTCACTCAATTGAGTGCTCCTAAATATTCAAATGAATTTCTTGCAATTGGCGTTGGCGCTAGAGGATTAGGCATGTCCAATGCCCTTGTCACTTCTGTGAATGACGTCACAAGCGGTTATTGGAACCCTTCTGGCCTAATGAACATTGACGGTGATCTTCAAGTTGCCGTGATGCACGCTAACTACTTTGCCAACATTGCCAAGTATGATTATGCGGCCATTGGCTCGAGACTAGACAGCTCAAGCGCTCTTGGTTTTTCTGTGATCCGTTTTGGAGTGGATGACATTCCCAATACCACGGAATTGATCGACGCTGATGGGAACATCAACTATGACAGAATCACCACCTTCTCTGCTGCAGATTATGCCTTCATCTTTTCCTATGCGCGTAAACTAAAGGTGCCTGGCTTGCGGGTTGGGGCCAATGCAAAGATCATTTACAGAAAAGTAGGAGACTTTGCCAATGCCTGGGGATTTGGTTTAGATGCAGGCGCCCAATATGACAAAGGACAATGGCATTTTGGCTTAATGGCAAGAGATATCACAAGCACATTCAATGCTTGGAGCGTTAATCTGGATGAACAAACACAAGCCGTATTTATTCAAACGGGAAATGAACTCCCGGATAATTCTATTGAGGTCACTTTACCACGTCTGATTCTGGGTGCTGCAAGGTCATTTGAATTAAACAACAAGCTAGGTCTACTTACAGAGCTCAATCTGGACTTCACAACAGATGGAAAGCGCAACGTATTGGTATCTGCCAATCCAGTGAGTATGGATCCACATTTTGGCTTGGAGCTTAATTACGTGAACACTATTTTCTTGCGTGGAGGCGTAGGAAATTTTCAATATACCTCGCCGCTTGAAGACACAAAAGAAATGACCTTCCAACCCAACTTGGGAATCGGATTGAGAATAAAGAACCTTTATTTGGATTATGCCCTCACAGACATTGGAGATCAGAGCACGGCGTTGTATTCCAATGTATTCAGTCTTAAAGTGAACTTGTTCAAGTCTGGGTCATAGAAGTCCTCGGGCGGAGCCCAAAAACAAGATAAGACGCTGCCCCAATTAAACCTATGGCGGCAATGAGATGCACAGGTTGCATGAGGGCCGGTAAGTCAAACCAGGCCAGAGAAACCCCACCAAGTAATTGAATTGCCAGTAAGAGGCTGATTAAGTAAAGTGCTTTTGGCCGAATTTGATTCTTCCACAACACCCATACGCTCATTGCTCCAATGATCATCACCAGCCAAGAGAAACTTCTGTGGATCAAGAACATGGTCCCCAGATTTTCAATGATCTCTGGTTTTTCAATACCTGTGTGAACCAGCGTGTCAACTTCTTCACGTACCTGTGTTCCGATGAGCAATTGAAGAATTATGAGCAGCAAGAACACCCCAATCAGCATCCGTTGTTGGTTATTGGATTGAAACGAACGGGCTTTCATACGCACTAACATATAGACCATGAGAATCACCATGGCAACTGCTCCGAGCATGTGAATAGTGATTGAGCCAGGAATTAAATTTCCGTCTACCACCAATTTTCCTAGCCATGCTTCAAATCCCAGAAGGAAGAGCACCAAAAATGCGCATAGTGCAATCCACCATGTTTTGTTTTTATAGCTATAAATCAGGCTTAAAAAGAATAGCAGAAGCACAGGTAAACCTGTAAATGCCCCAACAAGTCTATTGACAAATTCTATCCAAGTATGGAAAGCATTGAAAGTAGCGTAGTCATGTTTTGTGTATTTCTGCCAATGGTCAATTACGAGATCATTTCTAGAGGCAAAGTCTTCTTGACAAACCCAAAGTGCTTCCTGATGAATAATAATTTGTCCTTTTTTGAAAGTATGATTTGGTTTCCAAAGTACCTGGTTTACGTCCGTAGGCGGGATGGTGTGTCCAAAACACTTTGGCCAGTCTGGACATCCCATTCCTGAGCCTGTCATTCTAACAATGCTTCCTGCAGCAATAATGAGAAAAACACAAACTAGTGAGAGGGTTGTTAACTTCTGAAGGATACTGATTTTCATGTGGGACAAAGATACAACCCGCACCATAGAAACGAATTACAGAACAACTAAAATCTGTGGTTTTTAGGCAAAAAAAGAAGCCCTCCTTCGGGCTTCTTTTTCACATTTATTTCTTGGCTGAAGTTGTTTTAGATCTTCATGCCCTGTTACGTCATGTTTATACTTAGCTTCTGAAACAAATGAATCCTCAACTTAACTTGTGCGGACTTTTGACGGAAGCTTGTGAATGGGGTCACAAAAAAAGATTGAATGGTCCTAAGCCGGGATAAAATACCTCAGTAAATCAAGGATTCCGGGCATACGGATAGTGTTTTTAAAATCCACTGAAGGAATAATTGCGGAGCCTTTTTCCAATTCACCAGTATAGTGGATGACCTCTATGGATTTCACATCGTAAATGCCTCCAGCTATTTTCTCAACGCAGTTCACCAGTTCAGTTTCGCTTACTTGTTTAGGGTTGTATTCGACAACTGCGGAATTCATTCCTCCAGATTCGATAAAGTCCACAGACACAGACGCCACACCAGAGACCTTGTTCAGTTCTTTGGCAATTTTTCCTGCACATGCCACCTGACACATCATTCCTTCAACTTGCAACTTAGCCACTGTTTTGTCTACAGCACCTTGCATTTCTATGTGAATCACCTCCGCACTAGGGTTAGTGCAAGAAGAAAAAGCAGCGACAAGCAATAGAACCCCTGCTCCAAACACTAAAAAAGAATCTTTCAACTTGGTCATCTCTTGGAATTTGCAACAAAGATAGTTCACTTAGAAACTTTCCGCATCTAAGGAATGTTAATTTTGCGCCTATGACAGCGCCCACCTCAGAGCATCAACTCACACATTATCTTCGCATGTTGCTGCTCGCATTTATTTGGGGGAGCTCCTTCATTCTGATGAAGCTGGCGCTTTTTGATGATGCCGGAAAGACCTTGTTCACCAGCACTGAAGTAGCAGCGATGCGTATCCTTTTTGCTGGGCTAACGCTTCTCCCATTTGCAAAAAGAGCCCTTAAAACAGTTCGGCAGAAACACCTCATTTGGTTATTAATTGTGGGCGTTTGTGGAAACCTAATTCCGGCATTTTTATTTACTCGTGCCCAAACACAATTGGATAGTTCCATTGCCGGAATGTTGAATTCGCTGGTTCCCATCTTCACCTTGATTATCGCCATTGTATTTTTCAAAACCAAGATCAAGTGGATGCAAATTGTTGGGGTATTCACAGGGTTATGCGGCGCCATCGGTTTAATCTCTTTGCGGAACACTGGAGGAGAAATGCTATTAGCCCCATCATTGATGATTGTGGCCGCAACAATTTGTTATGCCATAAGTGTCAATGTGATCAGAAATAAGCTGCATGAGCTAAGGCCTCTAACTATAGCTTCTGTGGCTTTGGCTGCTATGGCCATTCCATGTTTGGTTTTTCTTTTTACAAGTGACGTTATGGACGTAGTTCATACAAATCCAACAGCCCCAAGGGGACTGATTTCAGTTTTGACATTAAGCATCATTGGCACGGCAGCCGCATTAGTAATGTTCAATAAATTGGTGCAACAAACGGGAGCTATTTTTGCCAGTTCCACGACTTATATAATTCCAGTTTTTGCTGCTTTTTGGGGCTGGGTAGATCATGAAACCTTGACCATGAATCATTTGTTTTTTGCATTGATCATCCTCACTGGAGTATATTTAATCAATCGAAAGCGTTGAATCTTTGGTGAACCAATAATCTTTACTACATTTGCAGCCCTAAATTTTTGTTACACCAAGCATTGTTTCTATGTACGCAATAGTAGAAATAGCAGGGCATCAGTACAAAGTACAGAAAGATCAATTGATCTTTGTGAACCGGATGCAAGATGAAGAAGGCTCAAAGGTTTCCTTTGACCGCGTTCTTTTGATTGATGACGGAGTCAAAGTTGCAGTTGGCGCCCCAGCTATCAGCGGAGCACAGGTTACCGCTAAAGTCGAAAGACACCTGAAAGGAGATAAAGTGATTATCTTCAAGAAAAAAAGAAGAAAAGGATACCGCAAGAAAAACGGTTTCCGCGCATATTTGACTGAATTACGCATTGACAGCATTGCTGCCAGTGGTGCTACTCCAGCAAAGAAGAAAGAAGAGGCTCCTAAGAAGGAAGAAGTAAAAGTAGAAGCTCCAAAAGCCGCTGCTCCAGCTCCTGAAAAGAAAGAGGGTCCTAAGGCAGCAGTTTCAAAATCAGCCAAAGGCGACGATCTGAAAAAGATTGAAGGTATTGGACCAAAGATTGCAGAATTACTTGCAGCTGGCGGACTGGACACTTACGCTAAAGTTGCTGCTTCAGACGCAGACAAAATGAGAGAAATCCTGGCTGAAGCCGGAAATAGATATAAGTCGCACGACCCAACAAGTTGGCCTCAGCAGGCAGCAATTGCAGCTGAAGGTAAGTGGGACGAATTAAAAGTCCTTCAAGACAATCTTGACGGAGGTCGCGCATAAACATTTAATACTCAGAAACCATGGCACATAAAAAAGGCGCAGGTAGTTCTAAGAACGGTCGTGAATCAGAGTCGAAACGACTCGGGGTTAAAATTTTCGGCGGCCAGGCTGCAATTGCCGGCAATATATTAGTTCGTCAGCGTGGCACTCAACACCACCCAGGCAACAACGTTGGAATGGGTAAAGACCACACCTTGTTTGCACTTTGCGACGGGATGGTTGAATTCCGTAAGCGTAGAAACGACCGTTCATATGTTTCGGTTGTTCCCTTTGAAGCATAAGATCATCTAACAAATACTTTTTCAAAACTCCCGGCTTACAGTCGGGAGTTTTGTATTTTTACACCGTCCATAACTGCCAATTTTTCTACGCATGTTAACGCTTACTACCCTCAGAGAAAACAGAGATGCAATCATTGCCGATTTCACTAAACGAAATCTAGACGCCACATCACTTGTTGATGAAGCATTGGCATTGGATGAATCAAGAAGGTCTATTCAAAAAGAATTAGATGACCAACTTGCAGAGGGAAACAAACTTTCTAAGCAGATCGGTGAGCTCTTCAAAGCCGGTGACCATGAAAGCGGCAACAAATTACGCGGACTTTCTACAGACATAAAGGAAACGAGTCAAAAGCTCAAGGAGCAGATGACAGAGGTTGAACTTGCTTTGCGCAACGTGCTTCTTCAATTGCCCAATAGACCTCATCCGGATGTTATTCAGGGAAAAAGTGACGCAGACAATGAGATTCTAGGCCAAGAAGGTGACTTACCCAAATTGATTGACGGAGCAGTTCCTCACTGGGATTTGTGTGATACCTATAAGCTGATCGATTTTGAACTTGGCGTAAAAATCACCGGTGCGGGATTTCCCGTTTACATTGGTCAAGGTGCAAGATTACAAAGGGCGTTGATTAATTTCTTTTTGGATGAGGCAAGACATGCTGGTTATACAGAATACATGCCTCCACATGTGGTGAATGCAGAGTCTGGTTATGGAACCGGACAGCTTCCAGATAAGGAAGGACAGATGTATTATATCCAGGCAGATGATCTCTATATGATTCCAACCGCCGAGGTTCCACTTACCAATATCTACCGAGATGTAATAGTAGAGCCTACAGAACTACCTGTGAAAATGTGCGGCTATACTCCTTGTTTCCGGAGAGAAGCAGGCAGCTACGGCAAAGATGTTCGTGGGTTGAACAGATTGCACCAATTTGACAAGGTAGAAATAGTTCAAATCCAGTACCCTGATGAAAGCTATGCTGCCTTGGAGGTGATGGTTGATCATGTCAAAGGGCTGTTGCGCAAATTGGGATTGCCATTTCGCACTTTACGCTTATGTGGGGGAGACCTCAGCTTTGCATCCGCCCTCACCTTTGACCTAGAAGTTTATTCTGCTGCGCAAGAACGTTGGCTGGAAGTAAGTTCAATTTCAAATTTCGAAAGTTTTCAGGCGAACCGCTTAAAATGCCGTTACCGCACTGAAGATGGAAAGACCGCACTCACGCATACTTTGAATGGATCAGCACTGGCTTTGCCGCGCATCGTGGCTGCTTTGTTAGAAAACAACCAAGTAGCGGATGGAATTGAAATTCCTGAAGTACTTCGAAGTTATACCGGGTTTGATAAAATCACAAAGCCCTAAACATTAACCATTTTTGCTTCTTTAGGCCTTTCTAGCCCCTTCTAATTTCCGTAACTTTAGTCCCATGAATATTCGACTGGTTCTTAGTGCATTTGTGCTTTCAGCTTTGTTTTTGGCTTTGAACTCCTGCTCCAAAAAGCATCCACATCTCACCGAGGTTGCCACACTTGATTCTTTGATGCAAGAAGTCCAACTGGCCAAATTGACCTTTGATTCGCTCGATGCTTCGAAAGTAGAAGAGCAACTGGGACAGATTAATCGCGACGTGAAAAAGCTCCAGTCCATTGTGGGCGTGACTCTCACCAAAGAAGAAGCTGGATTTTTCAATGATTACAACAATACTAAACGTCTGATCAAAGATTTTCCTGATCAATACAGAAGAATTGAAAAAGAACTGGCACGAACAACTGTTCAATTATCGCAACTCAAAGAAGCGCTGAAAAAACAAGCAACCGTTGACGGATCAGGTAACGAAATCAGTGAAGAATACGTTAAAAAGCAGATGAAAGCTGAAGGGAATGTGGCTTCACATTTGATAGAAGAAATCGAAGAAATGGCAGTGCGCGTGAAAAAAGCGAACGCCAGATTTGAAAATGAATCTCCGCAAGCCACGGCATACCTAAACGGCTGGACGAGCAATACCAACGAATGAAAAACTTACTGCAATACATCCTATTGGCCCTTTTAATGTGCACAGGCTTTGTTGCTTTGTCTCAGACAGATCAGGAGCTTGCCGAGTACTACTACGACCAAGGTGAATATGAAAAGGCCAAGTTGTACTATGATAAGATCTACAAGACCGACCGCACAAATGCGGTGTATACCAACTACCTAAATGTGCTGATAGCTCTGGAAGATTTTGAAGAAGCAGAGAAAATGGTCAAGAAGAAGCTTCGGGCAAGAAATGATCAGGCTACTGCACACGTGGATTTAGGATCCTTGTACAAACAGTTTAATCGACTTGAAGAAGCTCAATCCGAGTTTTCTGATGCATTGAAAGAACTTGACCCGGGAAAAAGCAATGCAATTAGGTTGGCAAATTCTTTTATCCGTTTAAATGAATATCAATGGGCTTTAGAAACTTACAAGCGGGCTCAAAAGATAAGTTCCGATGGCTACGAATATCACTTTGAATTAGCCAATCTCCAGGGAATGATGGGGAATTTAGATGCCATGGTCGAGTCTTATATGGACTTGCTTTTGGTGAGCCCAAATTACATTCAAACGGTTCAAAATAGCATGAATCGTAATCTGAATGTTCAAGAGAACGAAGAAAATGCAGAAATGCTTCGGACAACACTAATTAAGAGGGTTCAAAGGTATCCTGACGAGAGCATCTATGCAGAGTTATTGATTTGGATGTTTAATCAAAAGAAGGACTTTGCCTCTAGTATGGTACAGGCAAAAGCACTAGACAAACGTTTGGGCGAAAATGGATTCCGGCTGATGGACATTGGTCAGATGGCCCTTGTAAATGAGGATTTTGAAACAGCAGAACAAGCATTTGCATACGTTGCAGCTAAAGGGCCCTCAAGTGAGTATTTCATTTCTGCCAGAACAGATCTGTTGCAAGCGAAACAATCTCGCTTGGACTTGAATCCAGCTTCTCCTCGGGTTGAGTATGAAAACCTTGCTGAAAAATACAGAAGTACTCTGAAAGATATTGGTCGCCAAGCCAGCACCGCTGTGCTCATGAAGGACCTTGCCCACATACTTGCTTTTAGATTGCAACAAAATGCCGAAGCGATACAATTGCTTGAAGACGCTATTGAACTTCCAGGAAGTTATGCTCGGGTTCAAGCAATTTGCAAATTAGAACTCGGCGACATCCTTCTTCTTCAAGGAGACATTTGGGATGCCTCTTTGCTTTATTCTCAAGTTGAATTATCCTACAAAGAAGACCCACTTGGTCATGAAGCGAAGTTCAGAAATGCCAAAATCTCATATTACACGGGAGACTTTGAGTGGGCGCAAGCTCAACTAGATGTATTGAAGGCAAGTACTTCAAAATTAATCTCAAATGACGCTATCGACTTATCTCTTCTGATCACAGATAACTTCGCCATGGATACCACTATGGTGCCTATGTTGATGTTCGCCCAGGCAGATTTATTGGCTTATCAAAACAGAATGGATGAAGCCATTCTTAAAATGGACTCCATCACCACTATGTTCCCAGGGCATGCCCTTGCTGATGAAATTCTTATGCTGAAAAGCGATATGGCATACAAACGTGCAGATTTTGAGAAATCGACAGAATATTTGAATGAGATTTTATCACTGCATTTCAAAGACATTCTTGCAGACGACGCACTTTTCAAATTGGCAGAGATCAATGAAAACGTCTTGGACAATAAAGAAAAGGCATCCGAGCTATACCAGCAGCTTCTCACAGACTATCCAGGAAGTCTCTATGTGGTCGAAGCAAGAAAACGGTTCCGAGCCCTAAGAGGTGATTCGAATCTGCCGGGATAAATATTCCCGTTCACAAAACAACTACGCCCGTTCACAAAACCACCCTTGACAAGCACGAGGTTAATGATGATGTTTAGGTTCTAAACCTTTTCATCATGAAAAATAACACGTCCAAATCAATTAGTTTCTGCCTGATATTCTGCGTATTTGGCATGCTCCTTACTCAATGTAAAAAAGAAGATCCGAACATCAGAAATTGCCGGGTCATTGACGGTGGCACCGGTAAAGGAATACCCAACGCAAGGTGGTTTCTTTTGAATGGAGGATCCTTTTATAACCCTGATAATCCAAGTGGTTACACAAATGAATGTGGTGAATTTACCTGTGATCGTTCTGGCTACCAAAGTGTAAAAGCAGATAAAGAAGGCTATCATGATTACTATGAAGGCGATGTTGGCCTCTACATAAGCTCAGACATCGAAGTTAAGCTTTATGCAAAAGCCGAAATTCTAGTTCGCGTGCACAACGATCCCCAAATGAATGATTACGACCAAATCCGTTTGTGGGGACTTTATAGCGGGTCTGAAAATGGCCTTATCGAACATGACAGCTCAATGTCACAAGATGGGGTCTCCTATGCTGAACATGAAGTTGGCAATCGAAATCTCCATCTATGGGGTGAATATATCAATGGAACCGACACCACTATCCTAACTCACAATTTTTGGGTGGAGCCTTTTGTATTCAATGAA
>CAZKMC010000070.1:0-11429 GCA_964553485.1 uncultured Comamonadaceae bacterium | reverse complement strand
TTTTTCGATCATCCTTTGATAGTACAGAGAAAATTCATTTCTCAAAAGTCTATTCTCAAACACCGTGATACTTAGCATTATCTAATTGTTAATATTTACTAACTTGGCTTTGCCTTGTGCGCCCCTTTCAATTGAAAAAGACGCACAAATTAAGGCTGGGAACACCCAAAACAGAAACCTTTAAAACCTAAATACTCATGAAGTTAAAGTCGTTGCTTGCTATGATTTTGCTGACCTTCGCGGTACAGCATGTCTGGGCACAAAGGACGGTGTCTGGATCAGTTTCGGACAGAAGTTCTGGCGAGACCATGCCAGGTGTGGCCGTGCTCGTGAATGGGACAACTACAGGCGTTTTCTCAGACATGGATGGAAATTTTTCCATTAAAGTCAATGGAGACACTGATGTGCTCGTTTTCAGTTTTGTCGGGTATTCTACCCGAAGAGTAACTGTTGGAACCCAAACCACAATTAACGTTTCACTTGAAAGTGGAGTGGAATTAGATGAAGTTGTTGTAACCGCCCTTGGGGTGAGTCGTGAGAAAAAGGCTCTTGGTTACGCTGTGCAAGAAATTGGTGGAGATGAATTCTCTCAAGCCAAAGAAACGAACGTTGTTCGTTCTCTTGCAGGTAAAGTTGCTGGTGTTCAAGTTACCAGTAGCAATGCCATGGGTGGATCTAGTAAGGTATTGCTCCGCGGAGCGAGCTCAATTACTGGAGAGAACCAACCATTATTTGTGGTAGATGGCGTCCCTGTGGACAACTCTAACTTTACCACAGCCAACCAGGAAAGAGACGCTGGGGGATATGATTACGGAAACGCGATTCAGGATTTGAATCCAAATGATATCGAGTCTGTGACCGTACTTAAAGGGCCTGCAGCAGCAGCTCTTTATGGTTCACGGGCATCTAATGGTGCAATCGTAATCACAACAAAAACAGGTAAGTCTTATGCTGCTAGCGGCCGACGTGGAGTTGGTGTCGAAGTGAATACAGGCGTGAGTTTCCAAAATGTTTTTGTAATTCCTGATTATCAGAACTCTTATGGAGGAGGTGCTGGAGATGAGTTTATCGGACAAGATGACAATGGAGTTAATATTCCAGATATGGGATATGATGGTTCTTGGGGTCCCGCTTTGAACGGCCAGGCCGCACGCCACTGGGATTCGTGGTATGAAGGAGACACTTTTGGTGAAGTTCGCCCATGGTCTGCTAATCCAGATAACGTGAAAGACTTCTTCCAAACAGGTGTTACTTATTCAAACAACGTAGCCCTTGTTGGCGCAACTGATGCTAGCAGCTTCCGTTTGTCTTATACCAATTTAGATCAGACAGGTACGTATGAGAATGCTAGCCTTGGTAGAAATACAATCAACTTTAGCGGGACGTCTCAACTTTCAGAGAGATTGTCAGCTTCTGTTTCTGTCAACTATGTGAACACTCAAACTACAGGTCGTCCTTTGACTGGATATGGAGAGTCTATAATGTCTCAATTCACTCAGTGGTTCCAGCGTCAAGTTGACATGGAGCGTTTGCGTGATTACAAGCAACCAGATGGTTCTCAAAGAACGTGGAACAGAAACTCTACCACCGATGGTGGGCCACACTATTGGGATAACCCATTCTGGGAGCGCTATGAGAATGTTCAGAACGATGAGCGTAACCGCGTTTTTGGAAACTTTAGCGTGAACTACAAGCTAAACGACATGTGGTCTGTAACAGGACGCGCAATGACAGACTTCTACAACGATACTCGTGAAGAGCGCGTTGCAGTGGGCGGTGTTCGTGTTCCTCTTTATTCTCAGGCAAATCGTGAAGTGCGTGAAACAAATCTTGACCTTCTTTTGAACTTCAACAAGCAGTTGAATGAAGACCTTTCTTTGACGGGTTTTGTTGGAGGTAACCAGCGTTTGTTCGGTTATTCTAAATTGAGTGGGGCTACTCAAGGAGGATTGAACACTCCAGGATACTATAACCTTGCTAACTCAGCAAGTGAGGTCTTGATAGATGATTATTCAGAAAGAAAGAAAGTAAATTCAGTGTTTGGAACTGCCAGCCTTGGATATAAGAATACTTTATATGTAGACTTCACCGCTCGTAATGACTGGTCTTCTACCCTTCCTGAAGAAAACAACTCTTATTTCTACCCATCTGTAACAGGTAGTTATGTGTTCTCTGAGAACCTTGATATTGACTGGTTGAGCTTTGGTAAAGTGAGAGTTGGTTGGGCAAGTGTTGGCAACGACTCTGACCCATACAAGACAACTGCGGCATATGTAGTGAACCCGAACTTTGGAACAAGCCCAAATGCTTCAGTTCCTAATGCATTGTTCAATGCAGATTTGAAGCCTGAGCTTACCAAATCAATAGAATTTGGTGCGGAATTGAACTTCTTCCTGAACCGGGTTCGTTTGGACTTCACATATTACACGCAAACTACTGAAGACTTGATCTTCTCTGTGAGCCAGTCAGCAGCTACAGGATACAGCAGCCGTATCTTGAATGCAGGTACTGTTGAAAACAAAGGAATCGAAGTGATGTTGAATGTGACACCAGTGAAAACTGAGTCTGGATTCACTTGGGATCTTGGTTTGAACTTTGCAAAAAACAACAACCAGCTTGTAAGCTTGGTGGATGGAGTTGAAAACTTACGCTATACTTCATTGTTCGGTGTTAGTCTTGAAGCGCGTGTTGGTGAGCCTCTAGGAACATTTATGGGCTTTGATTACCAGTATGATGACGCAGGTAACAAGCTTGTTGATGCTGATGGTGTTTATTTAACTACTGATGAGATTGTGCCACTTGGTACTATCCTTCCAGACTTTACAGGTGGTGTAACCAATACATTGACGTATAAAGGATTGACTTTCTATGCGTTGATCGACTTCCAGAAAGGTGGATCACTTCACTCGTACTCTAACCAGTGGGGTAAGTACTCAGGAACTTTGGCTGAAACAGCTGAAAACAACATCCGCGAGGAAGGAATCGTAGTAGAAGGAGTTTACGCTCCTGGTACAATCATCGATGACGTTGACGTTTCTGGACAGGCAAATTCTTCTGTCCTAGATGCTCAATCTCACTTCTTCTTGAACCAAGGATATGTAGTTCACGCCGCTGACCAGTATGATGCTTCATTCATCAAACTTCGTGAGATGCGTTTGAATTACTCATTGCCTGCTAAGATGACTGAAGGTCTTCCTTTCTACAGTGTTTCTGTAGGAGTGTATGGAAGAAACTTGGCCATCCTTCATAAGAATGTACCTCACGTAGATCCAGAAGTTGCTTCTGCATCAGGTAACATTCAAGGATTCGAAGGTGGTCAGCTTCCAGCAGAGCGCACAATTGGTGTGAATCTTAGCTTCAAATTGTAATCGTCGAACCCTAACTCAAGAAGAATATGAAACTTAATATCACATATATCATTGCTCTTGCAGCGCTTTTGGTGTTTACCGGATGCCGTAAGGATTTTGATGAGATCAATACAAACCCGAACCAGCCAAGCGAAGTCTCAACGGCTTTCTTGCTGACATCGGCACAAAAACAATTGATGGACCACACCAGCGATGAATGGTGGTCTGGAAGACGCGGCATGCAAATGGCGCAGTACTGGTCATCTAACCAGTATAGCTCGGAAAGCCGCTACCAACTTCGTACTAATATCACCAATAACTATTGGTTGTATTTCTACGCAGGTCGCGACGGTACAGGTCAACCTAACGGAGGTGGAATGGCAGATCTTCAAGAGATAATCCGCCTGAACACCGAGTTTCCAGATGATTATGCTGGTTATGGGTCAAATGCAAACCAAATCGCAGTTGCCAACATCTTGAAGTCTTGGACTTTTGGAATGATGACTGATTGCTGGGGACGTATTCCATACTCAGAAGCATTGCTAGGAGCAGAAAACACTGCGCCGAAGTATGATTCTCAGGAAACAATCTACCGGGGACTTTTGAGCACATTGGAAGCAGCTTCTAATTCAATTGAAGAAGGAGCAAATGGCCCTCAAGGGGACATCATCTACGGTGGTGATATGACCAAGTGGAAGAAGTTTGCCAATTCTTTGCGCCTAAGAGGTGCAATGAGAATTGCAGACAAACTTCCAGATCTTGCGGAGCAACATGTTAATGGAGCGATCACCGCTGGAGTGTTTACTAGCAATGACGACAACGCTTTGTTTGGATACCTCACAGGTGTGCCTAATAATCACCCAATCAATGATGACTATCAAACCAGAAATGATTTTGCTGCATCAAATGTGATGGTGGATGTATTGGCGGATCTTGGTGACCCAAGAATGGGCTTCTATTATTCACCAACGGTGAATGACGGCACTTTCATCGGAGAGATTTATGGGCTTAATGAGGAGACTGCTGCTTTGACTCCAAATGATGCTGTATCTCAGCGTTCTGCTAAAGTCTTAGCGGCTGATTTCCCAGGTATCTACATGGACTATGCTCAAGTAGAGTTCCTTCTTGCTGAAGCTGTTGAACGCGGATTTACTGCGGGAACGGTTGCTGACCATTACAACAATGGTATTACGGCATCTATGAACTGGTGGAATGACGGTAGTGTTACTGCCGGAGACATCACTGATTATGTCGCTTCTGATGAGGTTGATTATGCTACTTTGATTGGTGGTGGAATGACCTGGAAAGAAGTACTAGGAAAACAAAAGTGGATTGCACTATACATGCAAGGAACTGAAGGATGGACTGAGTACCGTCGTTTGGACTTTGGAATATTGCAATTACCTGCTGATGGAATCTTGGACGGAGGAACTACTTCAGTACCTCATCGCTACATGTATCCTTTGGATGAGCAAACGTTGAACAACGCTAGTTATAGCGACGCAGTTCAGGCTCAAGGAGCGGATATTCAAGACACACCAGTTTGGTGGGATGTGGATTGATCCTCAGACATGATTTATAAAAAAAAGGGCTTCAATTTGAGGCCCTTTTTTTTATGCCATTTCTTGAAGTGAATAAAGAACAGGCCTGCTAGGGGAGGCGTCGTTCTCAAAGGGGGCTACGGCCAGATTCAACAGATAGAGACCATCTTTGATATGGTCGGCAACAAAGATCATTTCAGTGATTGTAGCATCATGTCTTGGATTTGAGGGAAAGTTCCAAAAGATATGATGTGCATTCAGTTCGCCACCATCGTCTTCTCTGTCCACGGAAGGCAGGTCTAAAAGCAAATGTTTGACACCTTCCTTAACCAACCACGTGGCTGCCTCTGACGTCAAGTAGGCTGGGTTTGTATTGCTGTAGACAGCGCTTGTCTTGTTTGTATTAGGCAAAGTGCGTATAACTAGTGCCTCAGGCACATCTTCTCCACATGCTTCGTGCAGTTGCTCCGCGGTTATTACGTTGTCACTAGGCAACATATAGGGAGCTTGTTTTTTGGCCTTCTCAGGCCGAAGAGAGATTAGTCGGGAGACGAAATGATAATTAGCCAAGGCCTTGTTTATACTAAAGACCTCAGGAGCGATGTGCCCAACACACTCAGTATGAGTGCCGTGACCATGTGGATTGAAAGAAATGTTACGAAAGTTAACAGAGCCTCCTTCTTTCACAGAGCCAGTAAAATGTTCGGTTCGAACAGGCTCAATCACTAATGGCCCCACATACCAAGCCTGTACTTGATCAGGGCCAGAGTGCAGTGGTAGTGAAATATCTAGAGGAAGACCAAGGTCTGCGACCATTTTAACCCCCCCATATTCAACGATGGCGTTTAACATGACCACAATATCGCAAAAAACAAAAGCGCCCCGTAAAGAGGCGCTTTTGCAATATGTGAATTGAGAAGATTAATTACACCCGAGAGTGCCGTAGCCAGTTACATAACTGAAAGTAAGATCTTCTTCGTCATCAAGACTAAAAATGAAATTCTCAATAGCCAGATACTCACCAGAGAAGGTCATACTTCCACCTGAAACAGTTATTGTTCCATCAGATGAGAAGTACAATCCACCACCACTGGTGAAGTCTAACACATAAGAAAAACTGTGGTCTGCAAGAAAGTCTGGATCTTCTTCCAGGTCTTCCAGCCAGTTCAACACATCATAACTTCCTTGTGCTTCATCGTCGTACACGACATACATCGCAAAACCTTGAAAGAAATCTGTGAAATCTGAATCTTCATCTACGTTTCCTTCAGCCAAAGCGTCAAAGTTACCGGCAATACCGAGAACAAGTGAAACTCCGTCAAAGTCTCCACCAAAATCAAATAGATCTAAGCCGAGTGCTTCATCAGAAGCAGAAAAGCAAAATGTGTAATTGATATCAAGTGCACTACTCCCGGCAATTACTGTTCCTCCAGTATTTGCTCCGAAAGCAGTGTAAGGTATGATTACAATTCCACCACCTTCAGGATATTCAACAAATTGTACATCATCAGGATTGGAAAAATTCCAGCCGTTATTTGGTGTAGAAAAGTCGAAATCACGTGTTTCAAGGTTGAACTTGTATAATAGACCACGATCATTATCCCACACTCCGATTTCCGGCAAGTTGGCACGCATGCGCTCAGCAGCTCGCTGATCTTCCACAGAAACAGACTTGTTTAAATGGTGATAGCTAACAGCGGATACATCTTCTTTTTGACATCCAGTTGCAAGAACTAAAAAGCAAAACAGAGTAGAAGCGCCAATTAAGTTTAATAGTGATTTAGATCGTTTCATGGTTCAATTAGTTAATGAGTACTCCAAGACGGATAGCACCATTCACGTTAGGACCAAGCTGGAAATTAGATCCATTGACAACTGCTGCAGGAGGATCAGTGTCCGGATCAAGTCCGTTTGACTGGTTGTAGATTCCGATGTCAGAAATTTCTATTTCACTGTCACCATAGCTTGTGCTAAGGAATCCGAAGCCCATCTCTGCTCCAAGATAGATATTGTCTGAGAAATACCAGTCAAATCCGAATAGCGCATTTAAACCGAAGTTTGTAAAGCTATCCTTGTCAGTAACTGTCCAAGTCTCGCCATCAATCTTGCCGTCATTGTCAATATCATTGCTATTCCATCTTTCGTCTTCTGAAGACATAGATCCCATTCCGAATAACAATTCAGCCCCTATATAAGGAGATAATCTGTCAGTTCCGTCAAAGTGGATTTCATATCCAGGACGAATTGAGAAGTCAAACGTCTTATCCGTTTGATACAAAATTGGACTTGTTGGACCAGATGGGTTGAGTTCACCTTCTTGCGCTGTCACAGATTTGTCTGTGGTAGACCCTACATAAAGACCGATACGAATTGCCGAGTTTTCACTGTTAAACAAACGTACTTTGATTCCGTTAATCGAAATCGGATTGCCTCCGAGTGGCGTGAAATTCATCTCTACGTTTTTGTCACCGCCAATTTGTTTTTGGGCAGTAACACCAGAGACGAACATAAGCGTCGCGGCAAACAAAAAAATTGCTCTTTTCATTTTAATTGAGTTTGGTTTAATTGATTTCCAAGGATACAAGAAATGTAAAAATATACGTGCGCTTACGGAGTGATTAACAGTTTTTTAACATCCTTACTGTGAACATCAAGAAGTACTGAAGGCAAATCGGTTAGGCGCATGCGCCCCAAAGATAGATGAAGTTGTGAGATTCAAAGATGAGGAACTAAAAAATTCTCCCGAATACAATTACTGGAGTATTATTCTACAGTAACAGACTTGGCTAAATTCCTTGGCTGGTCAACATTGCAGCCGCGCATATTGGCAATATGATAGGACAACAACTGCAGAGGCACCACTGAAACCAACGGAACTAGAGCGTCGTCCGTTTTAGGTATTTCGATAACGTGATCAGCTAATTTTCTTACCTGAGTGTCTCCTGCAGTGACAATTGCTATTATTTTTCCTTTACGTGCTTTGACTTCTTGGATATTGCTAACTACTTTTTCATAGCTATGACCTTGCGTGGCAATCACAAAAACGGGCATTTCCTCATCAATCAATGCAATTGGCCCATGCTTCATTTCGGCAGCTGGATATCCTTCTGCGTGGATATATGAAATCTCTTTTAGTTTCAATGCACCTTCTAAAGCAACAGGAAAGCTATAGCCGCGGCCTAAATACAAAGCATTTGTGGCGTCTTTATAAATTTCTGCAATTGACTCTACGACCGTGTTTGATTCTAATGCCGTTTCAACTTTGTCTGGGATAGAATAAATCTCCGCAATTAAACGGTGTAACCTTTCCTCCGCAATTGTTCCTCTTTTCTGTGCAACACAAAGAGCCATGAGAGCCAAGACGGTTACTTGGGCTGTGAAAGCTTTTGTTGAGGCCACGCCTATTTCAGGTCCGGCATGCGTGTATGCACCGCTATCTGTTTCTCTGGAAATTGTAGACCCAACTACATTGCATACGCCAAAAATGTGTGCGCCACGCTCCTTAGCCATTTTGATAGCGGCCAAGGTGTCTGCCGTTTCTCCAGATTGAGAGATGGCAATGACAATATCACCTTCGTTTATTACTGGATTACGATAGCGAAATTCAGAAGCATATTCAACTTCTACTGGTATTCTGGCAAGGTCTTCAAAAAGATACTCTGCAACCAACCCGGCGTGCCAGCTTGTTCCGCAACCTACAATGATAATTCGGCTTGCCTTTAACCACTTTTCCTCATGGTCGTCAATACCAGACATCCTGATCATGCCTTTTTGCAAGTTCATTCGACCTCTAAAACAGTCGCGAATGGAACGCGGCTGCTCATAAATTTCCTTCAGCATAAAATGCTCATATCCGCCTTTTTCCAAAACTTCTAGTTTCATTTCTAACTCTTGGATATATGGAGTCTTCTGCTGGTTTTGAATCGTTACGATTTTAAGGCCCAATGACAAATCTATCAAAGCTACTTCTTCGTCTTCTAGATAGACTACGTTCTTGGTGTATTCAATAATTGGAGTTGCGTCTGACGCTACAAAGAAGTCACCGTCACCACCGATTCCAATTACAAGAGGGGAGCTCTTTTTTGCCGCGATCATTTGAGTTGGGTTTTCTCTATCCAACACCACAATTGCATATGCTCCTACAACTTCATTCAATGCAGCTCTAACGGCCTCAAATAGACTTACGCCCGTTTTGCTCTTGATTTCCTCAATTAGATGAGTGAGAACCTCCGTGTCTGTGTCGCTTTGAAACACATGACCTCTTTTTGTGAGCTCTTCTTTGAGGGGCGAATAATTCTCTATGATTCCGTTGTGAATCAATGCCAAATTACCGTCGCCACTTAAGTGAGGGTGTGCATTCACATCGTTTGGTGGGCCATGTGTTGCCCAACGGGTATGGCCTATTCCTGCAAATCCGCTTTGATCTCCCTGGCCTATATGATTCTCAAGATCTGAAACCTTTCCTTTGCATTTGTGCAGGATTATCTTTTGCTGGCTAAGCAAAGCCACACCAGCACTATCATAACCTCTGTACTCAAGGCGCTTGAGACCTTTAATCAGAATCGGGTAAGCTTCCTCTTTGCCTAAATAAGCAACAATTCCACACATAATAGGGGCGGTATTTAAAGCGAACTACTCGCCGGTATGTTCAAAGATAACAGGTTCATTCTGAGTAAGTCAAAACAAGCCTCATATTTTGGGAGGGGTCATCAGGACTGGCCTCTGGACCATTTACAACGACACGAGTAGCCGTAACTCCAGAATTGCTTGAAACTAATAGCAGCACATTTTCTTGATCGCCATTCAACAACTGCTGCGTATAACGAGGCACATTGAAGACATAACTTTGAAGTTCTTCATTGAAACCTCCGCCAATATCTACTCCGAATAATGACTGATCTGGAACACTGACGTCCTCACCGGCTTCATTTTGAGTAAGAATAAAGAGGTTGAGTTGTTTGCGGTATCTGTTGTCGTAATCAGCTATTGGCACAATCAATTCAGCTCGATTGATCGTTCTCCCCTCAATCAGGTTCAGGTTCTCAATGTGAGGTAGAGTAATCCTAGTTTTTAACCCTGAGCCGGCCTGAATGTATGCCTTTTGGGAACCATCAATAGCCTCACCATAATTAATAGGACTAAGATCGCCTTGATAACCGTGTTCAAATCGGTTGTAGGTAGCACAGAGGCTATTCAAATTAAAATCAAAAAATGTAGTGTCTGTGTCATTGTGATAAAACAGCCTCATTCTTGATTGTGAGTCGAGGGTATTAAAACGCAAGACAGCCCCATTACCGCTCACAGAGCGGACATAGACCCCTTTGAAATACTCAAGAAAGTCATCGTTGCTATTGTAAACATCCACACCGGCATTAATCAGACGGTCTGCAAACTCACTTGACATTCTAATTTTAATACCATTTCTCAAAGTATCCTCTCCTATGGTAACAAGATCAACAAAACTTACTTTGGTAATGCCCTGGTCAGGATGCACAAGGTTTTCAGTGCCATAAGCAAGGTCTTGGTTTGAGTAGTACGCAGAATCTACATACATATCTTCCATCACCTCATAAACTTCAAACTCTTGGTCTACGGCGCTGATGTAAGGCGCACCAGAATACATGAGCGTGAAATACAGGGAATCAGCCACTGCCCCTATTCCAAAATCAATATCTGGAGATGCAATTCTGATTTGGTTGTAAAAACTGGATTTTACAACACCAAAGATGGGGTCAATATAATTGCCAAGAGTAGCTGACGAGAGCTTATCTGTGCGCAAACTATCTTCACGGACTGTGGTGACATCGAGGGTAATCGTGTCTGTCTGATACACCGAGAGCAGGTCTTCTTCTGGCT
This sequence comes from uncultured Comamonadaceae bacterium, assembly GCA_964553485.1. Classification (GTDB taxonomy): domain Bacteria; phylum Bacteroidota; class Bacteroidia; order Flavobacteriales_D; family Sanyastnellaceae; genus CAZKMC01. The sequence continues at coordinate 685 of CAZKMC010000070.1, read as the reverse complement.
GAAGTTCAAGTCCAATTTCTTGTTCCGGACGCTGGCATTGTACAGCCATTATCGCAATGAACGCCAAAAAGAGAGCGGCCTTAGCCGGCCGCTGCACTCTAAAATCGATATGTCTAATTTTCATACATTATTCCTCAATGAGGATAGGCTTTCCCTCAACAACAGAGTCATAAAATGCCGACATTTCATTGGCGATTGTTGCAACATTTTTGTGTTCTAGGGTTGGGATATCTTTACTTGTACTCCAAGCTCTCAATTCATCTGAAACGCTCTCACCACTTAGTACCACGGCATCTGAATGCGCAATGGCCAGTTTGTTGAGGTTTTCAAAAGTAGGATCGGAGATTACGGCCAAGCTATCTTTATTAATTCCGTCAAATGCCACCTTGTCTGACATCTTTGCATTCAACGAGCCTTCGAATCCTTTGTTGTATGCTGAGTAAACAACTTTTGTGTCTGCAAAATGTGGATCCTCGTTGTACATTTCTTTTACATACAAAGGCAAAAGTGATGTCATCCAGCCATGGCAGTGAATTACATCAGGAGTCCATCCTAGTTTCTTCACAGTTTCTAACACACCGCGTACGAAGAAAATTGAGCGCTCATCACTATCAGCGTGTAGCTTTCCTTTTTCATCAACCAAGACGCTTTTGCGCTTGAAGTATTCTTCATTATCAATGAAGTA